>JALNXV010000368.1 GCA_023230175.1 Candidatus Cloacimonadota bacterium | reverse complement strand
TGAGGAGACGGAATCCTATCTTAAGGCGCTTCTAGAAAAAGATCCGCTCTGCTTCAGAGAAAACAAGCGTCCGAAGGGATTGCACAAAGGGTATAATTCATTCGATGACCGCGCATATCTGCGTTTCAGACCATGTTGAGTTAGGAGGAGAGAGAAATGGGTATAAGTATTTACGTTTCCGAAACGGCTGAGGAAAATGGAAGGAAAGCTGCAAGACTGATTGCACAGCGTATCAATGAAGCTGTCAGCAAGAAGAATCAAGCAAGAATAGTGCTGTCGACTGGTGCAAGTCAATTCGAAATGTTCGATGAACTTGTCCAGCTTGAAGTGGATTGGTCAAAAGTCGAGATGTTTCATCTGGATGAATATGTAGGGCTGCCTCAGACCCACAAGGCCTCGTTCAGGAAGTATCTTAAAGAGCGTTTTGCTGATCTCGTGCCACTCAAAGCCGCTTATTTCGTGAATGGAGAGGGCGATATTGAGAAGAATATCAAAGAGCTTACAAATAAGCTTTGCTCAGATGAAATTGATGTCGGTGTAATAGGGATAGGTGAGAATGGACATATTGCCTTCAATGATCCTCCTGCGGATTTTGATTCCGATGAAGCCTACAAAGTCGTGGACCTGGATCCTAGATGCAGGATGCAGCAGGTCCATGAGAAATGGTTTCCCGATGTTGAAAGCGTTCCACGTCAGGCTATATCGATGCTTCCAAAGCAGATTATGTCATGCAAATGCATAGTTTCAGTAGTTCCTCATGCTGTCAAGGCTCAGGCCGTTTTCGATACGATAACCAAGCCTGTGACGAATTTGGTTCCGGCTACCTTGATGAAGAAGCATCCTGATTGGAATCTTTTTGTTGATGATGATGCTGCTTCCATGCTTTTGGGATTGAAGTCCTGATATTATTTGATCCGATCCTGACTGATTATTAATCCAGTGCATATGGAAGGGTTGGTTACAGCCGTAAAATACCGAAGTTGAAATTCATCAGAAAAAGATTGACATATCCAGATTAGTAACGCACAATGTTAGTAAACATGGCTATGGAGGCTGCTGATGATTCTGCGCTTGGACGCAATAGATGTCTTTTCTAATAATGCGATGAGCCTAAGTATTGAGGACGGATATCTGTCGTCTTCTGAAGCGATTGAAAAGAGGGCAGGGATGCCGTATTTCTGCCCAGGACTTATTGATGTTCAGATCAATGGAAATCTCGGCATCGATTACAGCGGAGAAGAACTTTCCTTTGAAGAGATTCTCACAATCTGCAGAAGCGTGGCAGAAAGAGGAACCCTGCAGCATTTTCCGACTATAGTCACAAGGCCTGAGAGCACAATTGAAAGAAATCTTGCAATTATTGCCAGGTCTGTGAGGCAGAACAGTCTTATTGCTTCAGAGATTACTGGAATCCATGTTGAAGGTCCTTATATTTCTCCTGTCGACGGACCTCGCGGAGCACATGATCTTAGATATGTCCGAAAACCGTCGATCAAGGAACTGGATAGATGGATAGACTGTTCGGAAGGCTTGCTCAAGATAGTAACGATAGCGCCGGAAATCGAAGGCGCCTGTGAATTCATTGAATATGCAACAAGAAAAGGCATAGTCTGTTCAATTGGCCATTGCCAGCCGACAGGAGATCAGGTTGATGCTGCAGTGAAGGCTGGAGCCAGAGTCTGCACTCATCTTGGGAATGGAAGTGCTGCCATGCTTGACCGGCTTTCAAACCATATCATTTCCATTCTGGCAAACGACAGCATTGCTGTGACTTTGATTGCCGATGGAGCACATCTTCCTCCGAGGGCTGTGAATGTCTTCTCCAAGTGCAGGAATGAAGATGATGTAGTAATAATTACAGACCTTGCGCCTATGGCAGGAATGCCGAAAGGCGTCATGAACTGGGGAAACATGACAGTTGAGATAGTTGAAGATGGCTCTGTACGTCTTGCAGGAACGCCTTATCTTGCAGGAGCAGGTTCCCCGCTGATCCGCAATATTGGGAATTATGTCCGTTATACCGGGAAGAAACTTCAGGCTGCTGTGAAAGCATGCACTTTCAATCCTACAAGGATATATGGACTTGATGCAGATAGAATGGGCCTTTGCGTTGGTCGCAAGGCTGATTTCATAGTTTTTGATTGGGATGAAAAATCATCGATTGCTAACATCAATAGAGTTGTCCAAGGAGGAATTCAATGAAACTTGCAATTTTAGGTGGGAAGATAACCATTGACAATGAACCCGAGGCTCTTTTCCATTGGCCTATCGTGACAGATGAAGATATCACTGCGGTCACGGATGTCCTCAAGGCCGGAATAATGAGCGGAACAGGAATCACAAAGCAATTTGAAAAAGAATTCGCTTCATGGATCGGCTCTGAATATGCCCTTGGTTTCTGCAACGGAACAGCCAGCATACTTGCTGCAATGTGGGCATGTGGAATCGGTGCAGGCGATGAAGTCATCGCTCCAAGCATGACTTACTGGGCAAGTGCTGCTCCTGCTTTGTCTCTTGGAGCCACTGTGAATTTCTGCGACATTGACAGACGCACGCTTTGCATTGATCCCACAGATGTCGAGCATCGGATCGGACCAAGGACAAAGGCTATAGTTGTTGTTCATTATGCAGGTCATCCGAGTCCGATGGATGAGATAATGGCAATTGCTAGAAAACACAATCTCAAGGTCATTGAAGATACATCGCATGCTCAGGGAAGTCTCTATAAAGGAAGGAAATGCGGCACAATCGGCGATGTTGGTGCAATGAGCATGATGGCTGGAAAGAGCTTCGCAATCGGAGAAGCTGGAATGCTCGTGACAAGCAACAGGGAAATTTATGAGCGTGCTGTATTGTTTGCTCATTACGAAAGGACCGGTGCTGCTTCACGATTCAATGCAACAGACAATCAGCTGACAGATCCTGAGCTCCAGCATTTTGCAGGGATTCCTATTGGAGCGATGAAGGGCAGGATGAATCAGACTTGTTCGGCAATGGGAAGAGTCCAGCTCAAGTACTATCCTCAGAGAATACAGGAAATACAGGACTCGATGAACTATTTCTGGTCTAAGCTGGATGGAGTTCCTGGGATCAAGCCTCACAGACCTGATTATTGGGAAAACTCGACGATGGGCGGCTGGTATTATTCACAGGGGCTTTATTATGCGGAGCAGCTTGGCGGTCTCTCTTCTGAGAAATTCTCCAGAGCGGTGAATGCTGAGGGCGTGCATCAGTGCTTCCCTGGTGGGAATTCTCCTCTCCATATTCACCCCTTCTTCCATGATTCAGATCTGTTCCATCTCGGGAAGCCGACTGCAGTTGCATTTGCTGATCGTGATGTGAGGCAGGGTGAAGGGGCTCTTCCTGTATCAGAGAGCATACACGAGATTACTGTTGCAGTGCCTTGGTTCAAGCATCTGGACAAGAAGATGATTGATCAGTATGCACAGGCTTTCAGGAAGGTTGCAGAAGGAGCAGATCAGCTCTGACATATAGAGAGTTTCTTAGTTAAATAACGGAGTTTGTTTACAATCTTCGTTGAAATAAAAAGGAGGGGCATATGAAAATTATGCGTAAATTGTTTCTGGTAGCACTGGTATTGCTGGTTGCTCTCCAGATGGGATTTGCAAATGGAAGCAGTGAATCTGCTTCTGGAAGCAAGC
>JALNXV010000032.1 GCA_023230175.1 Candidatus Cloacimonadota bacterium | reverse complement strand
CGACTATATAAGCACCTTTAGATTTAATATCATATCTTTTTTCATCGTTATAATAAGTTCCATGACCAAGAGTATTTATACCAATTGCAAAAGCAGGATAATGAATTGACTCTTGTATAATTCTAAAACGAGCAAAAAAATCAATTGTATTATGCCATTCCGGTTCTTGTTCTCCAACTAATTGTTCAGCACCGTAAGCTACACCAAAAGAAAAATTATCAAATAATCCTACCTCAGTACCTACTAACATTCCGTTATTTTTATATACTTTCTGAAAAATTCGTGCTTCACCTTTACTTAAAATCCCACAAGTAGGATTGTCTACAGTGAATAAATGATTAGCATATAAGCTGATACACAAAGAAATTATTATTATAGCGAAAAACATTCTTTTCATTTTTTCTCCTTTATGAAATGTTTTAAAAAATCTTCTATTTTATCTACATCTACGGTAGTATTAATACAAGGACCATAGGGTCGTTCATTTAACACACCATATACAGGTATTGGAAATACCTCTAATAAACCATCCACTAAATCTCTTTGACAAGCAACAGCTATTATACATTTAGGTTTTGTCTGAACTATTATTTTTCGTGCTAAAGTTCCACCGGTAGCTATGGCAATTTTTACTTTATATTTTTTTGATATGCGTTTTAAATCCATTATTTTACATTTTCCACATTCTTTACAATTATCTATATTATTAGTAATACGTAAATTACAGTCATAATTTTGTAAACAATGAGGTAATAATATTAAAATTTCATCGTTTGCAAAGTTATGCTTATTTATATTTAGAAAAGAATTATTCACATGTACAAAAGAGGTTCTAATTCTATCCTTAGAAATTCCAATAAATTTTCCTAAAAAAACATTGATAGGAAACAATATAGTTATTGAGAGTCTAATAAATTTATTCAAAAATGATAAAGTAAGACTAAGATAACAAGATAAATAAATTGAGACAATTCCTAAAATCACTGAAATATAAAAGAGACGTAATACAGTTAGTGAAAAAATAGCTACCATTGACGAAATAGAGTGCAAACGAGGCGAAACAAACCACCATATAAGCGTAGTTAAAAACATCATTAAAATGAGGCTTATAGTAGACATAATCAAGAAAAGAAACTTGCCATGGGTTTGAATTTTAAAATGGTGCTTCAATTTTCTCTCCAAATACAATTCTTGCTCCAATATTAAATGTCCAAGAATCCAGTTTATTTTTTCCTTCTAATTGTACTTCTTTAATTAAAATATCTTTATCAATCGTACTAACAACAAAACCTTGATTTTTTAAAATTGAGATTATAGTTCCCGGAGGATAAGTAGAATTAGTATTAAGTAAATGTATGCTATGAAGTTTTAATTTTTTCTCACGAAATTTACAAATAAAACCGGGTTCATAGGCATAAGAACGAATTTTAATATTTAGTTCATTAGCAGATAACCTTGGATTATAGTAAGTGTCATTTTTATCTAATTTTGATGAATAACTGGATAAAGAATTATTTTGTGATTGAAAGCTATTTTTTAGGTCTGAATAACTAAGATTATGTTTTTGTAAAACAGATAAAGATTGCATAATCGTCTCTGCCCCATACATAGCTAACAACTCATTAAGAGTAGAAAAATTATCATTATCATTGATAGGATATTTATGTTGAATTATAATATTTCCACTATCCATTTTAGCTGAAATAAAAAACACAGTGACCCCACATATCTTATCATTAGATAACAAGGTATTTCTAATTGGGTCTGAACCTCGATGAAGAGGCAATAATGATGGATGCAAATTAATTGCACCAAAGGGACACAGAGTTCTTAACTTTTTATTTAAAAACATACCATAAGCTACAGTTATAATAATATCAGGTTTGTATGATTTAATAATATTAATAACAAATTCATCATTAATATCAATTGGCTGAATATAAGGAATATCATACTTTTGAGCACATAATTTTACAGGTGATGCTTGCATTATGAGTTTTCTACCTTTTGGTTTATCTGGTTGTGTAACGACTAAAACAGGTTTTTTATTTGATTGAATTAGCTTTTCTAAAGTAGGAACTGCAAAATCAGGAGTACCCATAAAAACAATGTTATTAATTTTATTCATAAATTAAAAAATATTAAGACTGTTTATTTTTGTTAGTTCTTTCGGCTAATCTTGCTAATTTTAGACCGATTGACATTCTTCTTAATTTTGTTATTCTATCGATAAATAAAACACCGTCTAAGTGATCGTTTTCATGTTGAATAATTACAGCAAATAAATCTGAAACTTCAATAATTTTTGTATTCCATTTGATATCTTTATAACGGATTTTGATTGTTTTAAAACGTTTAACTTTTTCAAAAATGTTAGGTAAGGAAAGACAACCTTCATCTCCTTCTTGTTCTCCTTCAAAGCTGATTATTTCCGGATTAATTATTACATAAGGATTTTTCTTATCAGACTTTGAATAATCAGGATCACATACGAAAATTCTCTTTGATACATTTACTTGAGGAGCAGCTAAACCTACTCCATCTTTTTCATACATAGTATAGGTTAAATCATCAATAAAAGATAATAATTCCGGTGTAATTTTTTCAATAGGTTCTGCTTTTTGGCGTAGTATATCGTCATTGTAATAAATTATCTTTAAGAGATTAGGCATTTTTCTCCTCTTTTTCAATTACTCCAACAATCGATGATTTTTGAAACTCTATTTTTGTATTAGTAGTTTCATCTACTCTAATAACTAAAATATTTTTATCCTCTTTAATATTGGTAATTTTTCCGATAATTCCTGAACTTGTAATAACTTTGTCGTTAATTTTTAAATTATTAAGCATAGCTTGGTGTTCTTTTTTTTGTTTTTGTTGGGGTTTAAGTATCATAAGATAAATTACTCCAAACATTAAAATCATAGGTAAAAGCATACCAAATATTCCTCCACCTTGAGAAGGTTGAGTATTGGTTGTTTGTTCGACAGCAGTTTGTAATAAAAATAAATTCATTTTATTCTCCTTGTTTTTTTATATAAAAAATTGTGGTTTTAAAAAAATTAAAATTTGTAGTATAATATTAGCAATTATACCGGAAACAATATCATCAATCATAATACCCCAACCTTTAGGCAAATTTTGTAATTTATTTATAAATAGAGGTTTAGAAATATCAAAAATTCTAAATAAAATAAAAGCATATATAGCTATCATTAAAGTTTTAGGTAAAAATAAAATAGCAAATAAATAACCGAAAGCTTCATCAATAACAATTGATGAAGCATCGTGACCAAATTTTTTTTCACATTTAGTACAGATAAACACAGATAAAAATCCTGAAATAATTAAAAAAATACTTAAGTAAAGATAAGAATCATAATGTATTGTTTGTTCTATGGTGTTATAAAAAAAATAATCAGGAATTAACCACCAAACTATTGCTATTGTGAAAGTTGCAATAGTACCACTCATAATAGGGAAAAATCCAATCCCAAACAGAGTTCCAATAATATATGTTAATTGTGATTTAATATTATTCAGTAACATTTAATCTCTCCTTATAGATATGTACATAAATTTCATTCTTAAGATTATCCATCCATTCTTCATATAGTTGCATTTGTTTATCTCTAAATAAAATCTCTTTTAAATTAGCTTTTACTTCATCAAATTCCATAGGTCGTGGAGCAAATTCTTTATTTTTTTTAAAAATATAAAACATATTTTGATATTTTAAAACATCGGTAAAATTACCAATATCAAGCTTAGAAATTTCTTCTTTAAACCAAGCAGGAAATTCATTTTCAGATAAAACTCCAATTATTCCGTTATTATCTTTAGATTCAGTATCATGACTATAAATAGTTGCCAAACTATCAAATGTAGCACCATTTTGTAATTGTAAATATAAATCATTAGTAAATTCTTTTTCTCTTTGAATATCTTCTTCTGATTCAGCGAGCATTATCAATATATGACTAGCTCTTACTTCATTATCTCTTTTATCGGTAACCTTTATAATATGATATCCAAAACTAGTTTTAACTATTGGTGATATTTGATTGATTTGTAATTTAAAAGCAGCATCTTCAAATTCTTTAACCATCATACCACGAGTAAAGTAATTTAAGTCTCCCCCTACTTTTGAACTTGGGCATTCAGAATATTGTTCTGCAAGTAGTGCAAAATCTTCTCCTTGATTAAGTTTTTTTTGTATTAATGATATTTTATCATAAGCATTTTGTTGTGTTTCATCAGAAGGTGAAGGAATTCTTAAAATCATTGAAATTTCATAAGATACCGGTTTTAATGGAATACTATCAGAATATGTTGTATAATAATCGTAAATATCTGAATCATTAATGTTTATTTTATTTCTTATTTCAGTGCGAATTAATTCTTCTTTGAGCATATTTTCTGTAATCATTTCTTGATAATACTTTTTTAAATCAGATTGCAAAATACCGGCATTTCTTAATTCTTTAAAAAATTCATCCTCGTTACTAAATTGAGCTTTTACTTGATTTAATTGATTTTCTGCAAGATCTGTTATTCTTTTTTCATCGATTTTAATATTTAATTCTCTTGCTTTTTGAACAATCAACTTATTTTCTATCATATCTTTAAGAATAAATTGATTATCCATTTGATCATTCCACATTTTAGCACTTTTAATTTGATTAATTTGTTTTTGTAAATCAGAATATAATATAATATCACGTCCAACTTTAGCTACAACAAAATCAATTTTCTCAGCAAAAATATTAATTATAAAAGTCATTAAAAAGATTAAAACATATAATTTTTTCATTTATTCCTCATAAGTTTATTTTTATATTAGCATCATATTTGGCTTCTTCAAGCAAATCATTATATAAATTATTAATTCTCTGTTGTTTTATGATTTCAGCAATTTCATCTTTTAATTCATAAAAATTCAGATTAGTCATATTTTCACGTGAATCATAATATCTCACAATGATATATCCATCATTATAAGGCATAGTAATTACATCAAACTTATTAACCTTATTAAGTTCATTCCAAAGTAAACTATCAGAACCCGTCTTAGTTATTAATTTGGATACATATCCCCCATTTCTTCCAATAGCTTCTGCAGAATATTTTTGTGCAGCAGTAGTATAATTTAATTCATTATTATCAATAATTTTTTTAACAATTTCCATATCAGATTTCTGATAGAAAAATATTCGTTGAATTTTAAATTCTTTTACAGGTCTAAGAAATTCAGATTGATTAATCTTATAATAATTATACATATCTTCATCTGAAATTTCAATATTATTAATTTCGTTAGATATTAACGCATTAGAGATTATTTTTTTATTAGCATTTTCAATTTTTATTCTTAATGGAGAATCTTCTTCCATATACCCGTTATTTTTTGCATAGTTTGATAATAAACTAAGATTTACCCATTGATTTACAGTTTCTGATTTTTCATCAAAAGTCATTTGATTCCAAGCATCTTCCCCATATAAATTATAAACATCAGTTAAAGTTAAAATTTCATCTTCAACTTGAGCAAGAATATCTTCTTGAACTTGATTTTTATTACAAGATGCTAATACTACTAAAGAAATTAAAATAAGTAATATCTTTATTTTGTTCATTATAACTCCTTAATCTAATGTTGAATATTTAATATTAATTTTAGGTCTTAAATTAACATTATCTTCGTCCGGACCATAAACATTTATATGAGAAAAGTCCATATTTTTTTGATTATTAATAAGATATATACCATTATTTGGTCTATTTTTACTTAAGATATGTTGTATGATAGGAGTTATATTTATTGTTAAAGTATTATCTTCTTTATTAACATAATCTATAGTTGATGAAAATAGCCACATATTAGTGATATCAAAACTATCAGAAAGATTATTAATATCGGGTAAATCATAAGGAATACCCATTCCAATTAAAAATGAATCATAGCTCAGTGTAGTTTCCGGATTAATAGAAAAAATAAGTTGAGCTTGATTAATATTAATTTTTTGTAATTCTTCTTCTGAATTTAGATTATCAAAGTCATTATGATTAATATCAAAAGTAAAATAAATACATTTAGGTGGAATGTTACTAATAATTAATTCTTCGCTGTTTAACTCTTCATCAATTTGATTATGAATAAATGTATCATGAGTAACATTTCTTATATCTGTTATTTCTTCATTAGTTGAATCTTTGTATTTCAAACTTACATTAGGTCTTAAGTCAATACCTGCTTCAGATGAATAAAAATCAAGAAAACTATCTTCTGCATCTTCAGAATATAATATTAAACCGTAGTTTGTATAAATATCATTTTTATCTATCCAGTCTTGAAATATTTCTTTAGGTAATGAAAAACTAATTTTTAATGTGTCTACTTCAGAATCAAAATCTATTGTAAAACTTAATGAATCAGTGAAATCACCTCCGGGTTGTGTCCATTCTTCAGTTTCATTAAATTTTTCCCATGTAGCATAATTTTGCATAAAGATATTATTTTCAAGTTTAGCAATTTTTAAGTTAAGATTTTCTGAATTATGTTGATGGTTAAGGTATAAAGATAAAATAGGGTCTTCAATTAATGATATTTCTGTTGGTAAATTTGCAAATCTAATTAAAGATCTAACATTTGTACTATCATAATTACCAACTATTAATTTAGCATTATCAGGAAAAACATCAATATCTAATTGATAAGTTTTCATATCAATAAAAATTGAATCATTTAAAACTGTTTGATGATTATTTATATCTGAACCGGGAAAACCAAGATTAGAATTATCATTAGTACATCCAATTACAAATAAAATTAAAATCGATACAAAAATGTAGAGTTTATTATTAATCATATTACTATTATTTCCTTTTTTTATATATAAATAGTAGTTTTAGTAGGGGGTGTGAATATGGGTATAATTTAAATAAAAACATTGTAAAATATTGAAATTTAAATAAGTTAAAAAATAGTGTTTTGTGTGTATAATGTGTGTATAAGATGTTTGTAAGATTAAACTTATTCACTAATGTTGTAAGAAATTTATTAAAACCTCTTTTATCCACAGTTTTACACAGAGTTTTAAGTGTATAAGTGTATAAGTTAGGAAATTGTAAAGTTAAATTGTTATAATTCATAGTTTTTAAATACCTTTTATTTCTTTAATTAACTTTTCAATTTGTATTCTTGTTTCATTATCATTTTTAAATTTTGCTTCAATCATTTTTTTAGCGTGTAAAACCGTGGTATGGTCATTTCTTCTATAGTATTGAGCGATTTCTTTTAAAGATGTATTAGGTATTAATAAATTTGATAAATACATTGCTATTTGTCGGGGAAAAGCGATATTTTGTTTTCTTGTTTTATCAAGCATTTGTGATGGAGTAATATTGAAAAATTTACATACTTTTTGAAAAATTGTATCCATAGATATTTCTTGTAATTTTTCAGAAATCATATCTGATAATATATCTTGAGTAGTATATATATCTATATTATCAGAATTAATATTATTATAAGAAGAATAAGCTAATATCCTAATTAATGAGCCTTCTAAGGCTCTGACGTTCGTTGATATTTTTTCTGCAATAAATTCTATGACTTCGTCATTTAAATAGATATTTTCAGCAGCAGCTTTCTTTTTTAAGATTGCAACTCTTGTTTCAAAGTCCGGGCTTTTTAAATCTGCCAAAAGTCCCCATTCAAATCTGGTTACTAATCTATTTTCTAAGTCGGGAATGTCTTTAGGTGGTCTGTCAGAAGTGATTACTATTTGTTTTTTATTTTCATAAAGTGCATTAAATGTATGGAAAAATTCTTCTTGAGATCCTTCTTTTTTTGATAGAAAATGTATATCATCAACTAATAGTAAATCAATATTTCTAAATTTATTTCTAAAATTTGACATATTATTAGTTCTGATAGAGTCTATCATTTCATTTGTAAATTGTTCTGTTGTTATGTAAAATACATTACAATTTCTTGTTTCTTCAAGTAAAAAATGACCTATTGCTTGCATAAGATGTGTTTTTCCCATACCGGATTCTCCATAAATAAATAATGGATTATAAGTAGTTCCGGGTGATTCTGCAACAGCTAAGGATGCTGAATGTGCAAAATTGTTACTTTTCCCGACTACAAAATCTGAAAATGTGTATTTGGAGTTTAATTTAGATGCACTTATTTGTTGTTGATATAATTCCGGATTAGTTTTTTTATTATTTAAAATAGGATTATGGCTAAATTTTATTGAGTATTTTTTTTGATATATAGCATAGGAAATTTCTGATATCATATCAGTGTAAATTTTATTAAGATAATCTGCTGCAAATTGAGTAGGTACTTGTATTATTAAAACATCGTTATTAATGTCAACTAAAACAGTATCACTAAACCATGTTTTAAAACTTGTTTTCGAAACTTGTTCTTCAAGTTGGTCTAAAATGTTTTGCCATAAGTCTTGGTCCATTAAAATCCTCATTCTAAAATTTATTTTTTTTATAATTTAATGACACGTAATATCCTTTTTCCCCTTAATGTACAAAAAAAATCAAATTAATTTATTTGTCAAGAATAGTTCTTGTGGATAAGAATTAAAAATAATTTACTAATCTTTTCTATTTTATTGTTAGCTAATTAGTTATAGAGAATTTTTTAAAAATTAAAAAGTGAGTATGATGTGTATAACTCATTATTAAACAATTAAGTATTGATTTTAAGAAAATTATTTTTAAACTCAATCTGATTTATTATGAATAAGTTAGAGGTATCATTTTATGAAAGTAAAAAAAGGTTCTCAATTGAGAACCTTTCGCATAGATAGAAATTAAGTTATTCAATGTTGTTAATAGAAGGATTTAATTAACTTTTGTAACTTCAGAAGCTCCTGAAGTTACTTTTTTTACATTAGGGTTTCCATAATATTCTAAAGAAGAAGCTCCTGAAAGATTTGCTTGTAAATATGTTTGAACTTTTGTTCTTAAGTCACTTGCTCCTGATGCAGTTATATATGCATTTTGGCAAGATAATTCATTTGCTTTTATATCTGAAGCACCACTGGATTTAATATATAAATCGGTTGTATTTCCTGTTATGGTAATATCTGAAGCACCTGAATTTTCTAAAACAATTTCATTAGCTGTTATGTTATTAATAACAATATTTGAAGCTCCTGAAGATATGGTATAAAACTCATTGGTGTTTAATTTATTGTTGATATAAAATTCTACAGATCCTGAAATCTTGATTCCTGCTAAATTCGGTGATGAAATTTTAATAATGATAGAGTCATCTTTAATGTCGTTGTTGTTTTTTGATTTGTTATTAAATATTAAATCAAAAAATGATGTATTTGATATATTAAAGTTATCTGAAATTACAAGCTCATTATTATTTTGTTTGATAGTTATTTCGTCAAGATATTTTTCTTCAGTAGCATAGATAAATAATTGACTGTATTGACCTTGTTCATAATATACCTTAGTTATTCCTGAAATCTCTAAATATGAGAAATCATTTATTTGTATTTCTTTTGAGTTGTAAGAATCTACATTTTGACTTAATAATAATGTGCCGATTATTAGTAATCCAATTAAAATTATTATTTTATTCATTGTTCCTCCTGATAATTACTTATGCATATCTTATGCCAACATAATTTTGATACATATTGTAGAATTATAAACTTATCATTAATCGAAAGAAGCTGTCACGAAGCTACTGTTGTATTAGCATCGTTGCTTGTATATTAAAAATTTTCATTTAGTAGGAGTATATTGATAGATAGAGACTGTTGAATATTTCAATTATTGTTCTACAAGCTTTCAGCTTGTAGTTTCATAAAATATTGAATACATATCATTTAATGTTTTTTAGTGCAAGCAAGAATGCTCACACAACAACATTATTCAACAGCTTTCTTTATTTGTTTTAGTAGTAAACTAATTAAATACAGGGGACCTCCAAGAAGCTTTTTTCCATCTTGGAGGTCCCCTGTAATGTTTTTGTAGATTAGTTGAAATTTATAGACAAAATAATTATATCAATTTTAATATATTTTCTTATTAAATTGATATAATTAAGGTTTTAAAATTTACGCATTTGTTAAACAAGATTGTAATTATTTAAAATATTCTAAGGCAATTTGTGCAGCAAGATAAGCGTTATTTTTAATAAGTGCAATATTTGCAATTAAGCTTTTAGAATTAGTTTTTTCTTTTATATAATTTAGCAAAAACGGAGTTAACAGTTTGCCTTTTATATTGTTTAAATCAGCTTCTTTGATTGCTGATTCAATAATTAAATTGATTTCGTTAAAATCTATTGATGATTCTTGAGGAATAGGATTAGTAACTAATACAGAGTTATTTAATCTTAATAATTCTCTATTTATTACAATATCTGAAATTTCTTGTATAGAGTCAACTCTATGATTAATCTTATATGGGCTGTCAGCGCTGTAAAAAGCGGGCAAGAAGTCAGATTTATAGTTAAGGTGTGTTATGTTTTGTGTTTCAATATATTCTAAAGTTTTAGGTATATCTAAAATAGCTTTAGGACCTGCACAAATGACAGTAATTGGGGTTTTGGAAAGCTCGGTTAAATCTGAAGAAATATCAAAGGTATTATGAGCGTTTCTATGGACTCCGCCAATACCTCCCGTGACAAAAAACTTAATACCGATTAAATTAGCAATTAAGATACTTGCGGAAACTGTGGTTGAAGCATTGAGTTTCTTGCTTAAGATTACAGGTAAATCAGCTGAATTTGCTTTAAAGAAGTTATTATTATTTGTTATGAAATCGTATTCATTGTTGGTTAAACCTATATGAATGATTCCGTTAATTATAGCAATTGTAGCAGGAGTCACATTATAATTTCTAATTATATCTTCAATTTCTTTTGCAGTATTAATATTTTCAGGATAGGGCATACCATGAGTAATTATAGTAGATTCTAAAGCAATAATTGGTTTATTGGATGTTAAAGCATTTAGTACTTCATCGTTGATTTTAATTAAATCTTTGAAATTTTTCATTTTAAATCCTTTGTAAATTAAATTGGCTGAGAGGGCAGGAATCGAACCTGCCTCAGACGGTTTTATCCGCCCGGTATCAGTTTTGCAGACCGATTGAGCCACCAGACTCATCCTCTCTCAGCATATACTAATGATAAAATAATTTTAATTAAGATTTTGACAAGTAAAAATTTATGATTTTTACCATTGTAAAATTTCCGGTTTAGTGTAATTCATTTTACTAAATTGATAATAAGTATCATATTCGGTATAAAATCTATAGTTAGAAATATTATAATCAGTTCCTTTTGGGTAAAAAGCAAAAGTTAATTGAAATGTTGAGAATATAAGCTGTTCATTTTTTACTCTAAGAGCAAAACCATAGCCTTGTTGAATAGGTTGTTTTAGGATATTTTGATTTTTTTGGCTTAATAAGGCAAGATCAGCAAAGGTAATAAAGGCAATTTTAAAATCAAATAATGAAAAAGGTAGGAAAGCATCATTTTCTAAACTTATACTAATTCTTTTAGCACCATAAAAATCTGCTTCAAATCCTCTAATACCATTGTAGTCATTTATAGTAATCAAATCTTCTTTTTTGATAGGATTTAAACTTTGAGATATACGAAAAGAATAATAATTTCTATATTTAATTTTTGATATATGCTTTAGATTTGAAAAAGATATAGTTTGAAAATCTACTATACCGTTTTCCCAACCGGTTGTACTATGGTATGAACCAATCCTGAAATTATATAAATTATATCCAAAGTAATCATTATATTTGCTTATCAAGAAATTAAAACCAAAATATTGTCGGTTTTTGATTTTTTGTATTTCTGTACCTGCAAGAAAATCAAGTTTGATACCTATTGGGATATCTTCAATTTTACCAAAAGCAAAAATATAGCTATCTTGATAAAATGATCTTCTTAAAAATGTGAAATTAGTTAAGTAAAACATATTTTCTTTAAAATATCTTTTATATTCTGTTGGATATTTGGTATATTTTGTAAATATTAATCTATTTGCAAATATAAAATGATTAAATATTCCCGGTAGTTCAGAATCACCTTTATTTGAAAAAGTATTTGCTAACCATACATCTTGTTGTCTATAGTGGATTGGTATTTTATAGGAAAGAGAATCATTTTGAATCATATTAGTTCTATATCTAACCCAAGTAGTATTTAGTCCTCCAAGCCATCGAAGCCAAGGTTGTACGAAATATTGATTTACTCCTATTCCGTATTTAATATTATCTGTATCTGAATAATAATATACAGCTCCTTGTCCGAATTTATCAAATAATTTTTCAAAATTATACTCAGTATCAAGTTTATAATTATTGTGATACGAAGGTTTTTTTTTAATATTTAAAAATAGTTTTGAACCTGTACCAAGAAAGTTAATATCTGATAATTCTAAATTTCCAATATTGGTTGTATTGTTATATTTACCTTTGATTCTGATACTCCATACATCTTTTGTGTAAACAAATACGTTAGCGGATTTATTTAAACTATCAGGAATTACTACAATCGCCGCTTCATTAATAAAATTATTACGTCTTAACATACGTTCACTTTCAGCAAAGTAATATGGGTCAATTTGATCGCCGATTTTAAATAAAAGATTGTTTTGAATAATAAAATCTTGTGTATCAATATGTATATAATTAATTGTATTAAAGAAGTGAGCTTTGATTGATGTATCAGTACTGTCAATTGTATTATTGAATAGTTTAAATTTTCTTATAATTATTTTTTTTATTATTAACCCTTCATACTGAGAAAAATAATCATAACTGAAATATTTTGAATTATCTTCAAATTCATTAGTAGAGGTTTCTTTTATTAAAAATTTACTTATAGCCCAATTGTAAAACTTTTGACCAATATTTAGTTTATTATCATTGCCACATAGCAAGCTGAAAGTTAAAAGAAAAAATATAATAAAAAAGAATTTATTGATTTTCATTTTATTCTAACGTATAAGTATTTAAATTTTACAAATTAACTTTTTAATTGAAAGCCATAGTCTTTTACCTTCTTGAATTAGATTAAAACTATAATTACTTGAAATCCATTGAGTTGTTAATAGTCTTAAAGAACCAAATATCATTCTAAATAAGTCAATGGAAAGGATTTCATTAGTAATTTCATTTGTTTTTTGACCTTCTTCAATGGTTTTTATGATAGCTACTGAATGATGATGCATTATATGAAACATTTTCTCTGATAAGATAGGGTCTTCAGAAAGAAAACTATCTGAAAACATAATCTTAGCTAAATCCGGGTTTTCTGAAAATAAATTATATCTATCTAGAACAAATTTTTGAATGTTATCAATAGAATTTACATTATCGTTACTATTTGCTTGTAATACAGTATTAGAAACTGTCTCAAAGTAATCTAAAATGGAATATAAAATACTATTTTTATTTTTAAAATGTCTATATAGGGCCGGTTCTGTAACACCGACTTTTTGTGCAAGATATTTAGTAGTTAATTTTTTAATACCTTCCGTGTTGATTATTTTGATTGCTGTATTTATTATTTGAAGTTGACGTTTTGAATATTTCATTTATACCTCAGACATTTCATTTGATAAATCGTAATGATAAATTTTCATAAGTCCTTTACCTTTAATATTTATGGATTCGTGAGTATCTAAGGTAAAACTATCTTGAATTAATTTATATGTTGATTCTGAAAGATTAATTTTCATTGGTTTGCAAATATGTTCTAATCTACTGGAAATATTTATTGTGTCTCCGAAAATGTCATAGATGAATTTATTTTTGCCAACAACACCGCCGACTATTTTACCTGTATGAATACCAATTCTGATTTTCCATTTGATAGCTTTTGTTTGATGTCTTTGATGTAAAAATGTTAGGATTTCTATTGCTGACTGCATAATTTTATTAGCATGCTTCTCATCATTTTGAGTTATTCCACAAATTGCAATATAGGCATCTCCAATAGTTTTAATTTTCTCACATTGATTATGTTTAAAAATTTTATCAAATTCAGAGAAGATTTCGTTAAGTTCTGTAATAACTTCGATTGGACTTAAGTTTGAGCATATCTCAGTAAAATTAACTAAATCTGAATAAAAGACAGTAACTTCATCAAAAGCTTGGGGTTGTGAATGTCCGGTTTTTTTAATGTCTTCTGCTACTTGGAAAGGTAGTATGTTTAGCAGTAATTCGTCGGATTTTGTTTTTTCTATTTCAATAATTCGGTTAGCATCAAATAACTCATTGTAGGTTAATTTTTGTTTAGAATATAGGATAATTATAATTATAATAAAAATAGTTAAAATGATAACAATGATGAATAAACTTATCCATTGAAATCGAAGTTTTGTATAGTTTAATGCTTGAATAACTTGATCTTTTTTTAATAATTCGTTTTCTTTTTCTTTTTTTTCAGTTTCATAACGAACTTGCATTTCATTGATTTGTCTTTGATTATTTTCATTATACACAGAATCCCTATAATTAGAATAAATTAAAAAATTATTGTATGCATTTTCATAATCATTCATTAATTCATATATTTTTATGATAACAGCATAATTTGTAATGATATTAGATTTAGCTCCAATTTGTTTTGCAATCTTGTTGGCTATAATTGCATAATCTAACGCTTTTTTTAATTGATTGTTCCGCATATAAACAGCACCTAAGTTATTATAAACAGAACATAAACCAAAGTCGTTTCCAAGAGATTCATATATCGGTAATGCATTTGTAAAATATTTTATAGCAGTATCATATTCTCCAATGTCAGAATATATACTACCTAAGTTTACATAAGAAGTAGCAACATTGTTTGTATGATTATATTTTAAATTAATATCTAAAGATTTTTTATGGTATTCTATCGCTTTATTGATAATATTTCTTTTTTTATAATTTAAGGCTAAATTGTTATAAATCTTTGAAAGAATAAGAGGATTATCTTTTTCATTTATATATTTTAAAGATTCTAAATAAAACTCTAAAGCTTTGTCATTGTTTCTTAAATAATGATAAACAGTCCCGATATTCATATTAGCTGTACCTATTGCCAAACTATCACTGATTGATTCAGCATAACTTAAGGCTTTGAGAAAATATTCAAGAGAATTTGAATAATCACTTATTCTAATATAATATGAACCTAAATTTGAATAATTTAATATAAGTTCATCAATGTTGTTTAATTTTTGCCTAATTTCTAAACTTTGTTTGGCGTATTCGATTGCCTTATTTGTTTCTCCTTGATGATTGTAAATAACTGAAAGCTTGCTTAAAACTTCGGCTTTTTTGGTATTATCTTTTATTATTTCAGCCATCTTAAAAGCAGAATTATACCATTGGATTGATTCATCAAAATAATTTTTTTTAAAAGAAGATATTGCTAAATTACGATAATTATTGAATATTAACTCTTTTTTTTTAGTAGAATCTTGGTAATGTAAGGCAATTTTTGAATAGTCATATACAGCATTATAATTAAGATGGCTTAAATAAAAATCACTTAAAGAAAGATATAGTTCAAAGAGTTTGTCACGATTGTTATTTATTGTAGCTATTTGCAGAGTTTCTTTTAAATATAACAAAACAAAAGATGAGTCTAATTCCGGATAATTATAAACTAAATTTAAAATTGCATTATGCCTGTCTTCATAGTGTTTGAAATCATTAAAGTTTTGTTCAAATTCAGTCATAAATGCAGCTTGCTTACTCAATAAAGCATTAAAACAAAAAATAAAAACTATTAATAACGTAATCTTAATCTTTGATTTCAATTAAACTCCTTTTTGTAATTATAAATTATGAGCTTAGTTTAAGTCAAGAAAAAAAATCTTTATTATTAAGGGCTATTCAATAAGATTAACAATATTTCTGTAAGCTTTCGGCTTGTAGGAGGTTTATTTAGTTGATATTTATGTAGTTAGGTAGTTTTTGGTGTAAGCAAGGATGCTCGCACAACATAGTTATTCAACAGCTTTTAAATATATCAATTTGTTAATATTGGTTAAGTAAGTCTTTAAAAGAAAGATATTATCTTGTTTTTGAGAAATAACAATCGCACCGTCCTTATTAGTGGTATAATGATTTTGACAATATTTATTG
>JALNXV010000367.1 GCA_023230175.1 Candidatus Cloacimonadota bacterium | reverse complement strand
AGTGCAAGCAAGGATGCTCGCACAACATCACTATTCATAAGTGCAAGCAAGGATGCTCGCATAACATTATTAATTTTGTATCTTAACGTTAACAGCATTCATAGTTTTTATTTGTTTTTTCTTATCAAAGCCCTCTTTCAAATTAAAGCTAACTTTTTGTTTCACATTAAAATACTTAGCATCTGATTTAAAATCAGATACTTTAAAATAATAACTTTTATCATCTGCTTTAATAAAGCCGGCATTACCATGACCTAAGATATTATGAATAACTCCGGTCAAAACTTCATGAGTATTAACAGTTTGAGACTGCCAATATTCACTTAAAGTTTTATGAACATAATTTAACTCAGGATTATTATCCAATAAATGATTATCATTAAGTAGGGACAATAATTTTTTGTCAATTTTCCAATTATTATGCTGTCTAATTAGATATACAAGCAAATAATGTTTTAATGAAAGGTCTTGCAATTCTTGTTTATATAAAATACGAGCAAGTAATAAGATAGCTGAAACTTTTTTCTCTAAGGGAATATTGTTTTCCACAGCGATAATTGCATCTTTAAAAGCAAGATCAAACTGATTCATTTCAAAATATAATTCAGCAATTTCTTTATGTAAGAACCATTCATTCTTTTTAGATAATATATTTTTATAAACTTCAATAGCTTCTTCATAATTTTTTAATTGGTGATATGACATAGCAATAAGTCTTTGTACCCATATATCGTTATCATAATGAAATTTACTTATTTTATCAAATACAGAATTAGCAAATTGGATACAATCAGCATATTGTTCACTAAAAAAAAGTGCCTTTATATGCCACATAAGAAAATATTCTTTTTGAGAAGCAATCTCAATTTTTTTGCCCTTTTGTTTAAAACTATAAGTTTGTTCACTAAGATTATCAAAATCAAGTTCATTAGTCCATTCTAAAACCTCCTCAGCAGGAAAAACAGGGTCATTAGTAATTTGTTTTAGGATAGCATAAGCTGTTGGGATGTAAGCAGTATAAGGTTTGTTTTTCGAGGCAAGTTTTTGAATTAAATGAGCATCGTCAATGATATGCGGATTATCTTTTTTTCTAATTTTAAGATAAAAAATACACCAGGCATACACATTATTTATACTTTCATTTTTTGGATAAATATTAGCATATTTTTTACATAACTGTAAAGCTTCATCGTATCTTTTTAGATTTTTTAGACTTATCGCATATCGCCACACATCCCATTCAGTTATATCATTAGGGTGATTTTGCCAAATTTGAGATATAAGTTCTAAAGATTCTTCAAAATTCTTTCCTTTAATTAATTCATCAATATCTTTACGTATCTTATTTAATTCTTCCATTGTTACTCCTTTTTAAACTATGATCAAATCCTCATAATTGATATATTGACCTATTCCTGAAACCTGTATATTGTCAATGCAATTTTTGCAAAATAAATAATATCTTACCGAATCACATAAAGGGTCAATCAAAGAATCAATCGTGGATTTTACTTTAACATATTCTTTTTCATTAAGCCAAGCCTCAAAAACACTCTTTTGAACCCTAGTCGCATTAGCTTCGAGTATCTTAACAACTTTTCTCCTAATTTTATCATCACTTATATCAAAACTTATCAAATAAAATTTATACATACTTAACTCCAAATAAAGCTTTTATAATCTTCTTTCCCCTGAAAACAATCTGACAGTAAATACAATTGAGCCTTAATAATATCTTCAAAGCTTAAAGAACAATTTCTCTTTTTATAATAAAATGTCTTTTTAGTCAAGGAATTAAAGGAAACTACTACCTTTCTCATACCATCATTTGTTAAATAAACAGGCAAATTATTAGAATCTATTTCATCTTGATTTAAGTTTTCATCATCCTGATACAATCTAATGATAAAATGATCTTTCCTAATCTCTCTCCTATTTATCATCTTAAGCACTTGATTATCAATTATAGCCCTAAATTCTTCCATCAAATCTAACACCAATGAATGCCTGCCATAATTAATTTCATGTAGAGCACCATAGAAAGGATCAAGCCCGGCTATATATGCTTTTGATAAAATTAAATTCATTAGCATTGTGTACATCAAACTTAATAAAGCATTTACTTCATCCTTTGGAGGTCGTCTCGTTCTACCATTAAAAACAAAATCACTATTCTTAATAAATAATTGAAATACAGAAAAATATTCCTTAGCAACTATACCTTCAAAACCTCTTAATTTATCTAAATCGTCAACAATCGGAATCTCATTAGTCAAATAATAGTTTATCTTCATAATCTTTGAAGCAACTAAACTATCCGGATTTCTAAATTGATTTTTTCTTAACAAAAAAAGTGCATTGTTAATCTTACCAATTACTATATGTTTGGCGAAACTTAAGGTATTATGTTGATTATTTAAAAAATTAAACTGTTGGTACCTCAAATTTACATTTTTACCAAACTCAGAAATTAACCTACCTTTATATTTACCATAATAAGATAAAAATACTGTATCAACCTTATTCTTTAATAAATATGTAATTACCGGGGCTGTTAATGAGATATTACCTATCAAAATCAATTGGTCAACATCCTTTAGATGAATCCATCTAATGATTTCATTTTCTTTCTTAACTAACAAACGCTCATTCTTTTTAGTCAGGTATGAACCTTGATCAACAATATAAATAGTACTCATTTTGTTTACTGACCCTGTCAATAGCCTCCGGTAATCATCATATTTCTAAAATAAAAGAAATCTTATCATTATTTTTTATCATTTTAAGTTTACCAAATGAAGTTTCTATTTCATCTATTTCTGTATTTTCAAAATATTCTATCAAATTCTTTTCCATAATATCAAGATTTTTTGATAACTCCTTTAATTGTTTTTTAGTATCAATATAATTCTCGACTTGTCGCTTAAATCTAATCTCATCAACAGCTAAATCCGAACGTCCAACGTTATTCATCTCTTTAAGATGTAACAAAGGATTAGGATAAGTATTGAGGATACCACTAAATATACAATTACACAATTCTTTGTCAGCAAGAGTTGTTAACCTTTGTCTTATTTTAAAACAACTTACAGGATTACCTTGAAAATTTGATTTCATATATGAATCAGGGCTTATATTTACACATTTATTAAGCAATAAATTAACTATTTCAGCCCCTTGACTTAGATGACCAAAAGTGTGCATTAAGGTCAATCTTTCTTGATTACTAATATCGTAAGTTGTCTCTATCTTCTTAACAATATTTCTTAAGGTTACACATTTTGAAAGAATCCAATTATATTCAGCATGATTTTCAAGATTTACTTGATAATCAATCTTAGGCAATATTTGAGGTGCAATATCAATATTTTCAATATCCTTGATTTTAGTTTCTGCATCAGGTGCAGACATTGCAAGTGTCTTCCATTTATTAAGAAGATTTATAATCTTTATTGGTTCAGTAAGTTCAACCGTATTAATAGTATTTATGTCAGTTAACGGCTCATTTCTATCATTTAAAAAATAACTTCTTTTACCTGTTTTCTGATGAATCCCATAAGGAATCTTAATCAAATTTCCCAATTGATTAGGATTAACCTTACTCTGCTTTGGAAAAGTTTCAACTGACACAGGATATTTACCGATATTTATATGACTTTTTAACTTATTAACAAAAAGA
>JALNXV010000366.1 GCA_023230175.1 Candidatus Cloacimonadota bacterium | reverse complement strand
TATGGGATTCGGTGGTGCTCATAGGGTTTTTTAACCTTCTTGAGACATCCACTCTTGCCATTGAGGCAGATTCAAGCAGACCACCTCCTTGGAGGATAAGGTCTTCAATGCTCATATTTCTTGCGTAGGAGTAGGAGCCCGGGACGTTTAATCTCTCCTGAAAGGGTTACATTGCGTTCGTCTCTAAGTTCATCCTGAGATGGGACATATAGCCTGTCGTTTCTCCTGAGTTTTATATCCGGGAGGTTATTATTTATAAGCATTCCAAGGTTGATAGACTCAACGGTTGTTGATAAATCGGGGTTCTGCCTGTAGAGCAGTGTACGTGCAAGAAATGCATCCTCCGTCGGCCCCTCTGCATATTTTACAAGATCCGTTACTGTTTGAATCTTATCCCCAATTGCGTAGCTACCTGGTCTGAATACTGAACCCTCGATTGAGACTCTGTTCTCATATCGGTCAAGTATGTCGCTAACTCTTACAACATCACCATCTTTAAGGTCAAATTTGTCGAAGCTATCGGCCTCTATAGTGAAGATTTGCATCTCGGTGTCGCCTCTTCTTGTAATGTTTATATTTTTGCGATATGCGTTACTTGTGAAGTCTCCCGCATATTTTATAATAGAAGAAAGGTTTTCATTGGCCTTTAACTCATAAATCATTGGCCTTTTAACCTGTCCTGTAATTTGAATTCTCTTGCTATATGGTTCAACCTTTACAAGGTCACCCTCTCTTAAAGTGATATTTCCGCTGCTCTCGCCTTTGATAAGGTACTCATACACATCCACTGTAGAGATGGTTTTTCCGTCTCTGATAAGCTTAATGTCTCTAAGGCTACCGATTCTGTTTACACCTCCCGCTGAGTATAAAGCATGGAAAAGACTCGAGAAGGATGAGAGGGTATATGTTCCGGGAAGGACAACCTCGCCCATAATGTTAACCTGTATGCTTCTGATGTTCCCGAGCGAAACCCTCATAAATGTGCCGGGTTTGCAGCCTTGTCTGTAGAAACGCAGAAATATTTCTTAACACCCTTTCCAATTGATTGCCTGATTGTTTTTTCAGTATTGAAGATATTCACATCTATCATCCGCATCATGGTATATGGGTCTTTTTCACTACGGACATGTTTTAATGCTGAAATATTCAATACATAATCGTATTCGCCGTCGGCATTCCAAAAGGCGTCATATTCCAAAGATCCAATATCCAAGGCAAAAGTTTGGAAATCGCCACCAATATATCCAAAAGAACTGCGTATATCCCTTACCAGTTCTACCATATTGTTTACACTAATGTTGACAATATGAAGTTTTCGAGGATTCCGTTTGAATATCTCTTTGGATACAGCCTGACCTATAGAACCGGCACCACCGATTACAAGAAATCTTGAAGATCCTACAATTGCATTCAGTTCTTTTTTATTGTTTGATATATCTGTTGTAAAAAGCTCATCGTTTCTACCGATTAAACTTAGCATATTCATTATCAAATACCATTAATGTGAAACGTTGGTTGTAATTTATTAATTACTTCCGTATATGATTTTGTAATAACGTTGATAATCCCCACTTGTAACTGAATTAAGCCAATCTTCGTTATCTAGATACCACTTCACTGTCTTTTCTATACCCTCTTCAAACTGTAAGGAAGGTTCCCAGCCCAATTCATTCTTAATTTTGGTAGCATCGATGGCGTAACGAAGGTCATGACCTGCACGGTCGGTCACATAGGTGATCAGATGGTCCGATGTTCCTTCCGGATTGCCCAACTGTTTGTCTACTGTTTTGATGATAACCTTGATCAAATCGATATTCTTCCATTCGTTGAAACCGCCAATGTTGTAGGTATCTCCCAATTTCCCTTGATGAAAAATGAGATCTATAGCACGTGCATGGTCTTCTACATAGAGCCAATCGCGAACATTCTCTCCCTTACCATAGACCGGCAGGGGTTTGTTGTTGCGGATATTGTGGATAAACAAGGGGATCAGCTTCTCGGGGAACTGAAAGGGTCCGTAATTGTTGGAGCAATTGGAGATCACGATGGGTAGCCCATACGTATCATGATAGGACCTTACAAAATGATCACTAGCTGCTTTAGAAGCAGAATAGGGACTGTGCGGATCATATCGTGTCTCTTCCGTGAAAAGGGTCTCATCAAACCCTAAAGCACCATATACCTCATCGGTAGAGACGTGGTAAAAGAGCTTCCCTTCAAAATTGCCGGCCCATTTCTCTTTTGCAGCCTGCAGCAAGGATAACGTACCCATCACATTGGTCTGTGCAAAGGTAAAAGGATCGGTAATGCTCCTGTCCACATGGCTCTCAGCGGCAAGGTGAATCACCCCGTCAACATTATATTCATCAAACAACTCGACCATCCTCTCAAGGTTGCAGATATCTTCCTTAACAAACGTATAGTTTGGTTGATTTTCCACATCACGAAGGTTGTTGAGGTTCCCTGCATAGGTCAGTTTATCGAGGTTGATGATCCTGTATTCAGGATAGTTGTTGACAAACAGCCGCACCACGTGCGACCCGATAAATCCGGCACCACCGGTGATCAATATATTTTTCTTGTAATTCATTTTATAAGGTTCAGGAGGTATTGTCCGTACTGGTTTTTCTTCATCGGTTCAGCGAGTCGCAGGATATCGTCACCATTGATCCATCCTTTTTTATAGGCTATCTCCTCGAGACAGGCAACCTTTAACCCTTGCCTCTTTTCTATTACCTCTACAAAGGTGGATGCTTCAGATAAAGATTCATGGGTGCCGGTATCGAGCCATGCGAACCCTCTTCCCAGCTGTTTAATCTTGAGTGATTTATTCTTCAAATACTCCTGGTTAACCGTAGTAATTTCAAGCTCTCCACGGGCAGAAGGTTTGATATTCTTTGCTATTCTGACCACGCTGTTAGGATAAAAATAAAGACCTACCACCGCATAGTTCGATTTTGGATTGGAAGGCTTCTCCTCAATACTTAGGACATTGCCCTTTTTATCGAACTCTGCCACTCCGTAACGTTCCGGATCATTTACGTAATAACCGAATACAGTAGCTTTCTGGTTTTCTTCGGCTTCTTTGACTGCTTTTTCAAGCATAGGTCTAAATCCCTGTCCGTAAAAAATATTGTCCCCCAAAACCAGACACGCACAATCCTCTTCAATAAACTGATCTCCAATTATAAAAGCCTGTGCCAGTCCATCGGGACTGGGCTGCTCGGCGTACTGGAATCTGACACCATAATTACTTCCGTCACCCAGCAAACGTTCAAACCCCGGTATGTCCTGTGGTGTCGAGATAATCAGAATATCTCTGATTCCTGCAAGCATCAATACAGAAATTGGATAGTATACCATCGGTTTGTCGTAAATGGGCAACAACTGCTTGCTCACCCCTTTAGTAATTGGATACAACCGGGTGCCAGATCCTCCTGCAAGAACGATTCCTTTCATTGATGTACTTTTTTTATTTGTTCTGTTTTCTTACTTTAGAAAAAGTCTCTTTCACAAAAGGCAACCCCAACACCCATCCCACTCCAACAATAAGGCCCAAAAAAGTATAGATGATCAGCATCTGAGCACGTGAGGGACCTGATTTTTCCACAGGTACTACTACCGGTTCAATAACCGTTAAGATGGGAGTTGTTTCGGTGACGGCTATTTTGGCTTGTTCTTTTTGTTTGGCCAGTTCT
>JALNXV010000365.1 GCA_023230175.1 Candidatus Cloacimonadota bacterium | reverse complement strand
GACATGGCTCATCTCTTGTTACAGCCAACCCGCATGAGTAAAAGCCGGTTTTATTACCATATCCTTAGAACATATTATAAAACCAGCGTCAGTTTAAGGGCGCATCGCTATATTTTAAAAAAATATGGGCTTAAGGTGTATTTAAGAACCTTAAAAGGAGCATTACATATTACCTTGCAATATTTAAAATTAATCTTGGCTGGGGAGGGATGATGATTGAATAAGAAAATATTATTTATTCAGCCCACTATCTATGATGATAATAATAAGCTAGTAAAGAAGAAGAGATTGTATTTTGTTGGATTAGCCTATCCTTTATTAGCCGCCATGCTTCCGGAGGATTGGGAAGCGGAAATTTATTTGGAAACCATAGAAGATATTCCTTTTGATACGGATGCAGATGTTATTGGAATTGGGGGGATGGGACATGCGGCCAACAGAAGTAAAGATATTGCCCTTGAATTTAAAAAAAGAGGTAAAACCGTAATCATGGGGGGACCCATGGCCAGCCTTGCCCCTGAGATTGCGAAAAAGTATTTTGACAGTATCGTCATCGGTGATGCGGAAGAGATATGGCAGGAAGTAATCAATGACCTAGAAAATAATCGGTTAAAGCCGTTCTATAAAAAGCAAGTTGAAAAATTATCTACACCTTTACCACGCTATGATTTAATCGTTAATAAGAAAATAGGAGATTTTTTACCCGTTCAAGCAGGACGAGGTTGCCCTAATAGTTGCAAATTTTGTTCAATTTATTGTTTGTATAGAAATAGATACCTAAAAAGAGACGTAGCCGAAGTGATCAGAGATATAAAGTATGTAAAACAATTAGGATTTAAAAAGTTTCTTTTAATTGATGATAATATTGTTTCTGATGAAAATTATATGGCTGAACTTTGCACGGAAATTAAAAAACTTAAGATGACTTGGATGTCACAATGTGCCATTGATATTGGCAAAAATCCGGAGTTACTCAAAATTGTGGCAGACAGTGGTTGCTATACACTGAGTTTCGGACTGGAAAGTATAACTCAAGAAAGTTTGGATCACCTTGGCAAGAGTTGGTGTAAAACTGATGAATACCTTGAAATTATTAATAATGTTATTAATGCCGGAATAGAAATTGCCAGTGAAATGATTGTCGGTGTGGATACTGACACCAAAGAATCGTTGAATGATACCGTGAATTTTGTGTTGAACGCCAAAATTATTGCTCCTAAGTTTTATATCATGACTCCCATCCCGGGAACTGATTTATATGACGAAATGTTAAAAGAAAATAGAATAGTAGAGGAAGACGTCTTGAAATTTAAACCGTCACGAGCTGTGATTACTCATCCCCATATGACAACTCAAGAAATAACAGATATGTATTGGGAAATATACAATAAGCTATATACATATAAGAATATTTTTAAAAGAACCTTGCTAAACAAGAATTTTCTCAAGAATCCTAATAGATATTTGTTTTTCCTCATGGTCAATTTGTATTATCGATACCAGATTAAAAGAAAAATTGCCCCAAATATAATGTAATAGCGCAATATCTCGGAGATGTTATTTCGGGATTAGCTGGAAAATTATTAATATTTTCAAAGGAGGGTGAGGTCATGTTTTGTCCAAAATGCGGTCAAGAATATCAGGAAGGCACTCATGAATGTACAGAATGTAAGGCTTCCCTTTCTGAAAATACAGATAAGGCGATGAAACCTTTTAAAATGATGCGCTTTATGCAATGTTTTTTCTTAAGTGTTTTGTGTTTTGGGTTTCTACTTTTTGGGATTTTGGTTGCCTGTGCTTTAGGGGTTAACCCCTTTCATAATCCGGTATTATTCTATTTATTATCGGCTATATTTGGAGCTGTTATTTTGGCCGTTTTTCTGTATAACAACTGGGAGAGCTTCTTTGTTTTACCGTTGGCTTGGTTACTAAATGTTATATATATTTTTATCTTATGCGATATAGAATTCTTACACTATAAAAAACTCTCAGCTTGGCATCTTTGGGGAGGCGAATTCTTGTTTCCTCGGACAGCGTTAATTTTTATTAGCCTTTTAGTACTCCCTAATATAATTTATTCATTACTACTTACGGCAATTTACCCGAAAGTAAAAAAGAATGAAGAATATGTTTTTCGTCCTAAATTATTTAGTTATAAAATTATGCAATGCTTTTTATTGAGTTTAGTGTGTCTATTATTTTCTGTTGGCGTTGTCTTTTTATTTTCTGTTGGCGATGGTTTTTCTACTGTGAGTGATTTAATAAATACAATTATACTAATACTTTTATTATTATTTGGAGTTTCTGTTTTTGCTGTTTTTTGGTATAACAACTGGAAGAGTTTATTTATTTTTCCGTTAGCGTGGCTCTTAAATATTTTATATGCGATTATGGGATTAATTGGTTGGTTTATCGGTGGGCATGCACATCCGCTTGATGTTTTTTTCCGAATTGAATGGGATCTTTGGTTTGCAATAACAATGATTTATGTGGTAGTAGTAAATATAGTTTATTCATTACTACTTGCTATTATTTATTCGAGAATAAGAAAAACAAAAAATACTGATATGCAAGAGGGAAATAATGTTTTTCAGGTTAGACCTTGGACCCGTTATTTTGCCAGATTGATTGACATTATATTTTTTGAAGTATTGTTATTTCTCATCATACCTAAAGCTATAATTTTCAATGAATTTATCTTTGGTTTGCTGATTCTCTTTTTATGGATTTTCATGGAAGCTATTTTACTCTCTACATGGGGGACAACTCCGGGAAAATGGTGGTTAAAAATAAAAGTAACAAGTTCAAGAAATGAAAAACTTTCCCTTAAAGATGCTTTTAATCGTAGCTTTATAATTTGGTGGAGGGGCTTAGCCGCAGGAATTCCTCTGATAAATCTTGTGACCTTATATAATTCTTATAGTGTTTTAAAAGAATACCAAAAAACAACTTGGGATAGTAAGGGTGATTGCGTAGTTTCTCACGAAAAGGTAGGAATAGCTAGAACCGTAGTTTTGGTTTTGTTGGGCATGTTTTTTGTAATAAGTGGATTCAGTGAGTGAAAAAGTCGATATATATAATGCATTATCGGCGTAGTCAAGGTGGGCTTTTATATTAATCGACTAAACCAGCTAATCCCTGTCAAAAGGGGAGTTGAAATAGTTTTCTTACAAAGATAACGGTAATAGCTAAAGCTAGCTTACCGTAAGATAAGCTATTTAAAATAGTTGGGTTATTAACTACATTACGGATGGAAAGGGTAATTAAAAATCTGTCAGTATTTGAAATATTTAGTGTAATAGTGTAAAATATTTTCATATTGTATTATTTTTTCTGCGATTAATTATAAATCCATTCATTAGTATGTATACACATGTTATCCCAAAAACCTATGAAATATAGATAGTTCCGCTGATGAAATTATGATAATTATGAAAACTAAACGAAAAGAGTTAGAATTGAGAAAGGGGTATTACCGAACTAACCTTCGGGAATACCTCCGGATTAGTATATTATCCGAAGGTTAGTTCGGTAATTAAGTAGTTATCTGCAATACCTAGGTCTTGTTTATTTTGGAATTTATTTCTAGAGTGGGGAAGTATACATGCAAGAACAAATAGATTTATTTTTTAGAGCAATAGAGGACTTGAGAGAATCTATCAAATCAATTAAAGGAATAAGATTTATAGATAACCACAG
>JALNXV010000364.1 GCA_023230175.1 Candidatus Cloacimonadota bacterium | reverse complement strand
CATCGATGACAGGAGCCGCCTTGTATGCTTCGCGGCATGGTACAAGGCCGAGACTGCGGCCTGCTACATGGACTGTCTCTGGAATGCCTTCAAGCTTCGCGGATTGCCCCAGAAAGCATACTATGACTATCCCGAAGAAAAAACTATGACGAAAGGAATCGGCTTATGCTTGCAAGCAATGGAATTGCCTGATGACTGTTCGGCATAGTATTCCTTGCTTTCTGCTTCTTCAAATGCAAGAATTTCCTTATCAACTATTTCATGATGGAGGAAAAACATGAAGCAAGAGACATTATCAAGCGTCGTGCTTGGGGTAATCACGCAATTGAGACAATTCCGGCTGACAGAGCTTACCGTCCGCAACTATGAGCAATACTTCAAGCGGCTGAAAAGCAGAGCGGTTGAAAACAACCAGATTTACTATACTCCGGAGCTTGGAAGGCTGTTCCTTTCCAAAGATTCCATCAGCCGGACCACAAACGAACAGAGCCATGCAAGATACTGCTATTGCCTGAGATGCATACGATTGATCGAATCATATCTCAGAGATGGGCAAATTGACATTTCGGCGACTAAGAACAAAGCATCCTATGAGATCAAGTCAAGCAGCCTGCGGGCGTCTCTGAAGGCTTTCTCTGACGCCATGGACTGCAAGTGCTTGAAGTTCAACACCAGAGATGGGTATGAAAGGCTGGTGAAATACTTCCTCCTCTTCATTGAAGACAAAGGGTATGCGAGCCTGGCTGAACTCCAAGCTGGCGACGTGGTCTGCTTCATTGCACTTATCTGCCAGGAGCATTACCAGCCAACAAGCCTTGGGAGCCATCTTCCCGGCTTGAAGATGTTTCTTGATGCCGATGAGGCCTCGCGGCCGTTCATCAGAGAGCTTCCAGGCAAAATACAGAAGAAGAAAGCAATACTCGAAGTCTATTCAGATGAAGAGATGGAACGGGTGGCTGAATACATCGGAAGAGCTGACATCTCATCCAGGAACAAAGCCATCTACACTCTTGCAATCGAAACAGGCCTGAGAGCCGTGGATATCTGCGGCATCAAGTTGTCAGACATTGACTGGGAGCATGACAAGATCTCGATCTGTCAGGAGAAGACCGGCAAGCCGCTGACATTGCCGCTCAGGGAATCATTCGGGAACCATATCTTCGACTATCTGATGAACGAGAGACCGCACGTCGATTCCGAGCATCTTTTTCTCAGGTCGCATGCTCCTTATGCTCCACTTGCAACCCATACGGCGTGCTACAGAATCATTTCCGAGATCATTGCTGATGCTGGCATAAAGCAGAATGGAAGGATTTCCGGAACGAGGATGACAAGGCACACCATGGCGTCAAGGCAGCTCCGAAAGGGAGTGCCCTTCCCTGTAATCTCGCAGAGCCTAGGCCATGCGAACCCGAACAGCACCATGCGATACATATCAACTGATAAGGAGAGACTTGCAGGACTCACGCTTCCGCTTCCAGGAAAAGGAAGTGCAAGATGAACAGCATGCAAGCACTAATAGATGAATACATTGTATATAAGAGAAGGCTTGGCGGAGACATGAAGTCCTCTGAGTCTTTGCTGAGACGGTTTGCCAGATTTGCAGCAAGGGCAGGCTGCGAAACGCTGTGCAAGGATGCTGCATTGAATTTCCTGGATTCCTTGAAGGAGACAAACAAGTCAGTCTTCATGCATGCATCCGTTCTCAGGGAATTCGGCAAGTATCTTGCACTATTCGGGCATGAGGCATACATCCTCCCACCCAAATTTGCAGCTGCAGTTGCTCCTGAACCACCTTATTTCTTTTCCGATTCGGAGATTCAGAGGTTCTTCGCTTCTCTGGACGCAATAACGTCCAGCAGCAGCTATGCTGGCAGGGACTTGGTTCTCAAAGCAATCTTCAGACTCATTTACTGCTGCGGGCTCAGATGCAAGGAAGCAAGGATCCTTCAATGCGAGAATGTGAATCTTCACGAAGGATACATTGACATCAAGGATTCAAAAGGCCCCAAGAGCAGAAGGGTTTTCACAGGGGCGGAACTGACAGACTACATGCGCAGCTACGATGACTCCATATCCAGGCTGTTCCCGTCACGGAAGTTCTTCTTCCCGCACGAAGGCTCATGCTACGAGGACGGGTTTCTTCCAAGAAACTTCAAAAGGATATGGATTGAGGCATTTCCTGAATTCAAGAAGGGATTCACACGCCCACGGGCATATGATTTCCGCCATCATTTCGTATGGACGAACATCAACAATTGGGTGAAGGATGGCATGGACGTGAACGTTCTGCTTCCATACCTGATGAGATATCTGGGGCATGCAGAGATCAGCAGCACGCTCTACTACTTCAGGTTCGTCCCCGACTTCTATCCCACATTCCAAGGCATTTCATGCAAGACTGAATCCCTCATCCCGGAGGTTCCATATGAAGAAGCCTAGCATTGACGACTGCCTGCTATTCTGGAATACCGCACGCCTGTTCATTGACTGCCATCTTGCAGACAGGAAAATGAGCGACAACACCGTGATTGCCTACAGATGCAGCTTGAACTCCTACATAGATTTCCTTGAGCTGAACAAGGGGAAATCGCGCAAAAGCATCTCATTCAAGAGCTTCTCCAAGGCTTTGATCATTGAGTATCTGGAATTGCTCCAGAGCCAGAATCTTGCAGCAAAGACCTGCAACCTAAGGCTTACCGCCATCCTCTCGCTGCTCGACTTCGCCTCTTCAGAAGAGGAAAGCCTGACATCAGTCTACCTTGATGCCTGCAAGATCAAGTCGATCAGAACAGTGCAGAATCCTATTGAATTCTTCGAGGCCACTCAGATGAAAGCGATCCTTGCTGCTCCAGACATCTCTACCAGAATCGGAAGACGGAATCAGATGATCCTGATACTCATGTACGATTCTGCAGCAAGGATTTCCGAAGTGGCCGATCTCCGTGTCGAAAGCCTGCATCTTGATGCCGCGGTCCCATACGTGCAGATTCTCGGGAAGGGACGCAAATACCGCAATGTTCCGCTGATGGATAGAACTGTAGAGCATCTCAGAAGATACCTCCGGGAATTCCACCCTGATAAAAACCGGGATTCTCCTTTATTCTTCTCAGTCAATGGAAAAGCAAGACATAAGCTTTCGACTGATTCCATTGACCTCATGCTGAAGAAGAGCGCAGGCATGGCTGCACAATCCAAGGGGATAGAGATGCCGAAGTCAGTGCATTGCCATATGATAAGGAAAACAAGGGCCATGGATCTTTACCAGGCAGGATTGCCGTTGCCACACATACAGCAACTGCTTGGGCATGAGAACATCTCAACAACCTCCGGTTTCTATGCGTTCGCAACTCTGGATACGATTGCAAATGCCATGGAGAAGGCAAAAACTTCATCGGCTGCAGATGGCCTTAAGAAGTGGAGTGACAAGGATCTAATAAAGCAGATACTCAGACTTTGAAATACTATGCCGAACTTTCATCAGGCAATTCCATTGCTTGCAAGCATAAGCCGATTCCTTTCGTCATAGTTTTTTCTTCGGGATAGTCGTAGCTATGACGAATTCGTGATAGCACGGACAACGGCGCCGCCATGAGGGATTTCAGGCTGAAGTACGGACTGGCCTCCCTCGAGGTCCAGCTGACGTTCGCCACGGCCTACCATCCGCAGTCAAAGGCGAAGCTTGAGCGCTTCTGGCGCACG
>JALNXV010000031.1 GCA_023230175.1 Candidatus Cloacimonadota bacterium | reverse complement strand
GTACCATCAGCATCTCTTTTAATTTCTTTGACTTGTTCTTCTCCATTAACAGTATATCTTTTCCAGTTTATAAGTGCTTTTGGGTCTAACAATCGATCTATTTCATCGTAAGCTATTATTTGATTATAGAATATCTCTTTTCTTTTGGCAGTTTTCTTTTTGTAATGTTCAGTTTTTTCATCATATTCAAAATAATTATCTAATCCTTCCTCCGTACTTTGTCCACCTTCTAAGATACAATCCTTAAATGGAAAGTCTAATACAATGTCATTGTTATACTTTAAAAATTTATTGCCATCAGTTAAACCTATTTGGTTTTTATATCTGGTATAGCTATTATCTACTTTATTTTTTTGCAAAAAGAAGATAAAATCTCTAAGCTTAAAGACAAGTACATCTTCAATTTTTATAAAGAATTTATTTTTTAGTGCTTCATTTGATATTAGTAATTTTATAAGTTCAGGATTATGGCCTTCTAATCTATCAATGAGTAATGTATAATTTAAGAATTTTTCTGTTTCATTTTTATTATTAGTTTCTTCAACCCAAATATCTGTACACTTTTCAAGCTCGTTATACAAAATATCCTTCAGCTCAATACTTTTATCCATTATAACTCCTATATTATTTCTTGTTAAAATGTTTTGCATTTTATATTTTGTGGATATTATTTTACTTATTTTAACAAACTTTCAACAATTTTATTTTCTATTTTAAAAGCTAAAGATTATAGCTTTAAAAAAGTCAAGTTTTTTTTAAAAATATTTGTTAAATCTACCATAAAAGGCTGTTGAATAATTAAGTTGTGCGAGCATCCTTGCTTGCACTTTGTTTTGTTGTGTGAGCATCCTTGCTTGCACTTTGTTTTGTTGTGTGAGCATCCTTGCTTGCACAACATTAATTTTGAGACAGCCTTTAAAAAGAGACTGTCCTAAGATGCAGAAAAGTTCTACAAGCTTTTAGCTTGTAGTTTCATAACATATTGAATACCTATAAAGTTTTGAGTGCAAGCAGGGATGCTCGCACAACATTTATTTCGGAACAGCCTCTGAAATGTTTGGTATTATTCAACATCCTCATATATTATTACTAATTTTTAAAATTTGAAACAAAAAAATTACAAGTGACCTCCAGGATGCTTTAAAGCATCCTGGAGGTCACTTGTAGAATTGTAATAAGAATTTTATAAAAATACTTGACATCAAAGTATTGATAATTATTGATAAATTTAATAGTTAAATAAGAACAATAAATATGGAGGCATTATAATGCTTAAAAAAGACTCTAATTTCGTAATTTTCCATAAAATAATTAAGAATGGCCCAATCTTTATTAATTTTCGTTTTTTCAAAAAATTGTGTAATTTTTATCTACATTACAATAAAACTGATTATTATCATACAAAATATGGCTGGCCTTTATTTGATAAAAATAATTTTTTTGCCAATAATAAAGAGTTAATTGAAACCCTTACTAATAAACTTTCTGATGAAAAAAGCAAAAAAATATATAAAGGAATGATAAAATTTCGACAAAGTAGAGATATAAAGGACTATCCTTTTCATATAATAAAAGAACATCAATACTTTCTTAAACAACTTAAATTTACCGAAGATGAAGTATATATTGATTGTGGTGCAAGTGGTGTAACTATTGATTTATTTATTAAAAAATGCCCTAAATACAAAGAAATAATAGCCTTTGAGCCGAATGAAAAACATTATAACAGGCTCTTAAAAAGATTTCAAAATAATCAAAAAATTAAAATACTCAAAGCAGGAGTTTATGATAAAGATTGCGAGATGCTATTATCAAATAAAAATAAACAAGTAGTTAGTAACGATTCAAACATAGACTCACAATCAATAAAACTAAAAGCAATCGATAATTTGAATTTAGATAAAGTAAGCTTTATTAAAATGGATGTGGAGGGCTCTGAGCTATCAGCATTAAAAGGAGCTGAAAAAACCATTTTAAGAGATAAACCAAAACTGGCAATAAGCATCTATCATAAATGTGAAGATATGGTAGAAATTTTTCAATATCTTAGCTCCTTAGTCCCGGATTATCATTTTTATGTCAGACAATATCATTTTGTGGGAGATACTATATTGTATGCTATTATTGATAATTAAATTACAAAATACCTTATAATTCTACTAATTATAATTTAATTAAAATTGCTAATTATGATACAATTAGACAATAACTTAAAAAAAAATAAAAAAAGGTTGACAAATTTTAAACATTAATATTTCATAGTACATTGGTGGAGAGAATATATAAAGAGGTGAAATTTGATAAAAAATTTTGCAAAAGAATTTGACAACATCAATAGTATGCTGACTGAAAAAATTAATAGTGTCTTATATGCATGGAAGAAAGAAATTGATTTAGATATTTCATCTTTATACATAATCAACAAATCGACAAATAACGAAATGGTGTGTATTTATGGGCAACAATCTTAAACATAATAGAAGCGATTTCTCTTTAGGTATTATCCTAATTGGGTTAGGATTGATTTTTTTAATTAAGCCTTTTTCCCTTTTCCCTTGGATTCTTTTAGTTATCTCATTAATTTATCTAAAGAATTTTTTCTTTAGTAGTAATAAACGTTCTAATTTGAGTGGTTTTATTTGGCTTGCAGGATTATTTTTAATCTTCTATTTTAATATTTTTTGGCCGGCAATACTAATACTAATCGGGATTCAAATACTAATCAATTCATTGTATAAAAACAATAATTTTTAAAATATTTTTTTCGTTAAACAATAAATTTTTAAAATTTAAGCTTAGTTGTATTTGTTTGTCTATTATATGATTATAAAATTATTTTAATTTTTCAAAAAAAAGCTTGCATAAAAATGACTATATTTTATTTAACAATTTAATATATGAATAAAAGGAGGATACAAATGAACACAAGACTTTTTCGTAATGTCATCTATCAACCACCGGATTTGAAGTCTTTTTGTTATCAAGTCCCTCCTCTGTTTTTTATAAAAAAATATTAATCGGAGGAACTAAATGAATAGAGATACTTACATATCAAATGAAGACTGGAAGAAAATTAAAGACTTTGCTGAAGACAAAGAAACACCTTTTTTAATCATCAACCTTGACATTGTAAAGAAAAAATACGAAGAACTAACCGCTAACTTTCCTTATGCAAAAATCCACTATGCTGTAAAAGCTAATCCGGCTACAGAAGTACTTACACTTTTAAGAGATTTAGGTTCAAATTTTGATGTTGCCTCTGTCTATGAACTTCGCAAGCTCCTTAGTTTAGGTGTTGAACCTCATAGGATTAGTTACGGTAACACAATAAAAAAAGCATCTGATGTCAGAGAACATTACGAAGCAGGAGTTAGACTTTTTGTAACCGATAGCGAAGCAGATTTAAGAAACATCGCAAAGGCTGCTCCCGGCTCAAAGGTCTTTGTAAGGATATTAACAGAAGGTGTTGAAACAGCTGATTGGCCTTTGTCAAGAAAATTTGGTTGTCAAGCAGATATGGCAGGAGATTTAATAATCTTAGCCAAAAAATTAGGCTTAGAGCCTTATGGTATTTCATTTCATGTAGGTTCTCAACAAAGAGATATTGCTACATGGGACGCAGCAATATCAAAAGCACGTTATTTATTTAGTTGGCTCAAAGAAGAAGAAAATATCAATCTTAAAATGATTAATATGGGTGGAGGATTTCCGGCTAATTACACTTCAAGAACTAACGAGATCTCTGTTTATGCTGAAGAAATCACAAGATACTTAATCGAAGATTTTGGAACTGACCATCCGGAAATAATTTTAGAACCCGGTCGATCCCTACTAGGAGATTCGGGTGTAATAGTTAGCGAAGTTGTTTTAATTTCAAGAAAATCACGTACAGCTCTAAACAGATGGATCTTTACTGACATAGGTAAATTTAATGGATTAATTGAAACTCTCGAAGAATCAATTAAGTTTCCTATTTTTACTGAACGCAAAGGTGAAACAGAAGAATGCATTATAGCCGGTCCAACTTGTGATTCTCAAGATATTATGTATGAAGATTTTAAATATGATTTACCTTTAAGTTTATCAATTGGGGACCGACTTTATTGGTTTTCAACCGGTGCATACACAACTTCATATAGTTCAATAGAATTTAACGGATTCCCCCCATTAAAGACTTATTATATAAAAGATATTGAATAGTAGCATTGTATGAACATTCTGCAACTTGAACGAGGCTTAAAAGCCGGACTTGACCTGCAACGAAGCGAAGCGAGTGTGAGTCGAGGGTGGCAAGGTTTTGTCACTGCAAGCGAAGCATAGCAGTCAATAGATTGCTTCTTCGCAGGCTCATCGCAACGACAGGTCGAGCGACATTACTCATTATTCATTAGCTTCTTGCCCTCAAGTCCCTTCTCACTGCGTGATTAGAGACTCAAGTCCGCTACCAATTATTTGTTCTAAAACACATAGCTAAGAATTAAAATATTGATGTTGTTTAAGTTTCCGGCTTGAATGAAATTTAACAGCCGTTCTCAACTCACACTCGCTTCGCTTCGTTGCAAGTCAAGTCCGGCTAAACTAAAACAACAAACTAGGATGCTTATTGAACAAATAAAAAAAACAGCGGGTCAAATCACCCGCTGTTTTTCAGTAATATTTTTATTTAATATCATCTAAATAAGTATTTAATTCTTCAGTACCTTTAAGAACGAATCGACCATTTTTAATAATATCAATTGTGTCACCGTTTGGTTTTACAGCTTGAATAACACCAATTTCTTCATAAGGTAAAGTAATATCCACATGACAATTTGTATATGCTTTAGAAGGATCCTCTTTACGAATTAAAGTATGTTCATTATCTCTTGAAATTATTTCTTTACCATCAGGATTAAATACCGGAGTATCTTCTTCCCAACTATAACAAGTATCACCAATCGCAAAATGTGGTCCCATTTTTTCTATAATCAGGATAGGCAAAACATCCAAAATCTTATATTTTTTTGCAACAGCATAAGCCAGAGTATTTGTACCAATAGCAAACTCACCAAGCGGTAATGATTTATGAGGGAAGATTAAATTTTCTTCAATATACTTTTTATTATCTTCATCGTTATCATAATTTTTACAATTATATTCAGCAATTCTACCATCTTCAAATTTAATATCTAAATCTTTATAATACAGGCTATTCAAAAAAGTTTCAGATATATGTAAATTACCATTAGTACCGGTTAATTGAGGAGTATTGAAAACTTCACCTACAGGAATATTTACAGTAGCACCGCAATTATTAAAATTAGTTTGTTTTTCAGGATTATCTAAAGTAGGAAGCTTGACTGTCAAATTAGTTCTATTGCCATTTGTACCTTTCACTAAAACTCTATCTGCTTGATCTAAAGCATCAATTAAATATTGCTGTATCTTAAGCCAATGTTCATGATCAAGCATATTAATATCAATAGTTTTATCAAATATTTCTTCAAATTTTTCACCAATTTCCGGAGTAGGGAATCCTATAATACAAAAAGAAATTTCACTACGTTTATAATACTTATTAATCATCATTGACATATTTGCTCTAATTTCTTGATTTAATTTCATTTGTTGATCATTAAGTTTTAAACACTCTTTTTTATTTTCCGGAGCAAAAGGCTTATCTCCAAAAGGATCAAAATAAATATTACCGGAACATTCTTGAATTATTTCTTTATTATCTTCTATAGCTTTTTCAGTTTCAACTAATAAATTTTTCTTAAATTCATCATCCAAAAATAATGCACTATCAAATCTATGATCATAATTATACTGTTGATTATACTTACCCGGAATAATTACACTTATTAAAACCTTCAACCCATACTTGCTTTCTATCTCATTTACTAAACTCTTTGCAAGGCGTTCCATACCAACTCTAAAATATAATGCAACCGTCTTCTTTTTTGTAAAATCTTTATCACCTTCTTTAAAACCTAAAATATAAGCCTTAGCTGTCTGATGCATAACTCTATCTATCTTTTCTTGAGTGAGACTATTTAAAAATTTAGCAATCTTTATATCATTATCACTTATGTAACTTCCATAGTAAAACAAATATCTTAAATCACTTAAATCTACATCTTTTATCCATCTTGTATAAAAATCATTTTCAGAAGAAAATCTTTTATAATAACTATCACTTGAACTTTCATAAAGATGTGACAATTGATAATCATTCAATACTTTTAAAAGCACTTCATAATTCTCATTATTTTCTTGCCACGTTTTATAATAGTCATTAAAAAAGCTAAATACATAAGCCATTTTATAAATTATATGTTCACAAGCAAAAGCATTAACTGAATACACAATGGCAGATATTACAGAATTTAACTGTCCAAATTTTTCACCAAAAACTTGTACAGAATATTTAGGATTTAAATAGCTTTGCTTATAATTATCAAATAGAACCTCTTTATTAAGTTTTACATTTAATTCTTTTAGATGCTCAATGCTATGTATTTTAAAATATTCTTCTGAAATATCTTTCTCAACTTTAACAGCATTTAACATTATTAAACTTAGCTCATAAAAAAATACTTTCCATTTATCTCCTGATTGATTAGCAGTTTCAGTATTAATTTTTTTAATTTTTACAAATAACTCTTCATAATCTTTTTGAGATTGTTCATTCTTTTTTTGAATAAGAGTTTGTTTAGTTTTCATAACTCATCCTTTCCTGAATAATTGATTAAACTTATTTAAATAAACATTATATGTATTTTCATCATAACATACAAATACTATTTTTACATTATTTATATTAGATTTTAAAAATTCTCTTGTTTCTCGTAAAGCTATATCAGTCGCTAAATCAACCGGAAACTTATAAACACCTGTACTTATAGCCGGGAAAGCAACACTTTTGATATTTTTTTCTCTAATTATATTAAAAACATTTCTATAACATAATGACAATAAATGTTCTTCGTTATTACCCCCACCATACCAAATCGGACCAACAGTATGGATTACAAAATCAGATTTAAGTTTATAAGCCTTAGTTAAAACTGCTTGCCCAGTTTTACAAAAACCTATGGTTTTGCATTCGGCAAGTAATTCCTTACCGGCTACACTGTGAATAGCACCATCTACACCGGCTCCACCCAACAAACTATTATTTGCAGCATTTACAATTGCTTCAATCTCTTGAATAACTATATCCCCTTTAACAATTTCTACCATACTAAACTCACTATCACATAATCTACAAAATTTATTACAGTTTATTTTTAAAACAATTAGATGTCAATATTTTTTTATAAATCCTCGTAAATGAGTTTTATTACAACCAATCAAGGCTATTAATATAAGACCTACATAGAGAAGAAATTAAATATTAAACAGCCTTTGATAAATCTAACAATAGGTAACTAAAACATTAAATGATTAACTTTTTCAAAAAAACTATTGACAAGCACAATAATCTTTACTATAATTTAATTAGGAGGATTTGTGAGTGTTATAGATGTTATTAAAAATTCATTATTTTATAAAAATTTTTTCAAAATCATTATCCCCTTTATTATCCTTTTAATTTTATATCTGCTATTTGTCTATGGGATGATTATCCCGACATTAGAAAAAAATCTCTATAATGAAAAAATCTCTACGACAAAAAGACTCTCACAACTCCTATATAGTGATTTAAGTACAAGGAATGAAGAAATCTTACAAGGCTTAGTTTCTGAAGAAGAACATAAACAACGCGTCATACGCAGATATGAAAAACTCCGGTTTGGAAAAGATAATAGTGATTATTTTTGGATTATGGATGAACGAGGTTACATTATTATGCATCCCTACATTAAATCTATAGTTAATGTTGACCCTAAAACTGTTAGAGGCCCTGACGGCATATTATTAAACAAACTTCTTGATATGATTAATGAAACTGTCAAAGATAATAATTCCGGATTAGTTGAATATATGTGGCAATTTAATGAAAATCCTAATATATTAACAAAAAAAATATCATGGGTAACAAAATTTGAACCATGGAATTGGGTCATAGGAGCAGGAGTATACCTTGACGACATAAAAAAAGATATTTCTATATGGAAAAAGAAACTCTTACTATACGGTTCCTTAATGATTGCCTTATCAATGCTTATTAACCTATTAATTTCTATAAAAAGTATTAAACTTAAGATTAGCGAACAAGAAGCACTCAAAAAACTAATTAAAAGTGAGGATAGGATTAAAACTACCTTACTATCTATCGGCGATGCTGTAATCTCAACTGATACTTCCGGTAAAATAATACAAATTAATAAAATTGCAAAACAAATATTAAATATTCAATTTACAGAACAACAAGACTTATATATCTATGATATTATAAAAATTAAAGAAATTAATGCCGATAGATTATTAATTCACAACAAAGACAGTTATTTCCAAGCTTTAGAAAGATTAATTAAGATTAAAGAATGCTTACTTTTAGTAAATTCAAAAAGCCCAATTAATATTTCCATAAACGCAAACTATATAAAAAAATCTGACACTGAAATTGAAGGTTTAGTTATTGTATTCCAAGATATTACAAAAGAATTAGTACTCAAAAATGAAGTAATACAAAATGAGGAATTGTTTAGAACTATTTTTGAAATAAGCCCTTTCTTTATGACTATCTTAACTCTTAATGACTTGAAATATCTAATGGTTAACCAAACATTTATTGACGCAAGCCAATTAGACATCTCAAACATAATCGGCAAAAAACCCGAAGAACTTAATATGCAAATTGATGAATTTGATGATATATCCTTTAAAATATTAAAACAAACAGGCAAATTAGATAATCAGTTAAAAACTATCAAACTTAATGATGAGTCCCACTTTCTAATGTATTCTTCAAGAATAATCAAATATAAAGATAATCTTTGTATTTGTTCTATTTACAGCGACATAACCGAACTTAAAAACCTTCAAGAACAATTAAATCACGCTCAAAAAATGGATGCAGTAGGACAACTCGCAGGTGGAATAGCTCACGACTTTAACAATATTATTGGCGGGATGTTAGGCATAATTGAACTTATGACAATTAAAGATTATTCCTACGAAGAAAGAATGAAAAACTTGAAAATACTCCTTAACTCAGGTCAAAGAGCATCAGATTTAACAAAAAAATTACTTATTTTTTCACGAAAAGGTAAAATAGACTCTACTCAAATTAGTGTTCACAAAGCTATCAACGACGCAGTAGCCCTTCTTGAACGTACAGTAAATAAAACTGTCAATATCAAGCTAAACTTAAAATCTGAACAATATCATATTATCGGAGACTATACTCAACTTATGAATATATTTCTTAATATGGGAATTAATGCAGACCACGCAATGCCTAAAGGAGGCTATATTTTAATAGAAACCGAAAATGTATTGCTTGATAATGAATTTTGCAAAAACTCACTTTTCGACATCAAACCCGGTAATTTTATAAAAATTAATGTCCAAGATACAGGAACCGGTATAAAAAAAGAACATTTAAATAAAATTTTTGAACCTTTCTTTACTACTAAAGAACAAGGCAAAGGAACAGGATTAGGACTACCTGCAGTATATGGAACAGTTCAACAACATCATGGAGCAATATTTGTAAAAAGTAAACTTAACGAAGGGACAACCTTTACTATTTACCTGCCAATCGTTGAATATAATGAAGAAAAACAACAATATGAAACTAAACTCACTCATGGCTCCGGTACTATCCTAATCGTTGATGATGAATATATCATTCAAGTTATGGCAAAAGCAGTTTTAGAAAATATGGGATATTCTGTAATTATTGCTAACAATGGAAAAGAAGCCTTAGATATTTACTTGAATATGCAAGATAATATTGACTTAGTAATACTTGATATGATAATGCCAGAGATGAATGGTAAAGAATGCTTTAAACAGTTAAAGAAAATCAATAAAGATGTAAAGGTTATCCTGTCTTCAGGATTTTCTCAAGAAAGTGATATTGAAGAATTAAAATTAGCCGGCTTAAATGGATTTATTCGCAAACCATACAATACTGCCGAAATAAGCAAAATAATCAGTAATATTCTTTATCGAAAACAAAATTAATACAAGCTAATCATTTTCATATTTTTTGATTGACTATTTATTAGCAAATTTTATCTTATCACATAGATTTTAATATGTTCAAATGGAGTTATTATGAAGATTGCCTTAATAGGTTTTGGTGCTTCAGGTATTGGTTTTTTACTAAAAATGAAGCATTCTGATCACGAAATACATATCTTTGAAAAAGCTAAAGATATATTTTCTACATCTGTTTCAGGAATAAGAGCAGACGGAAAAATATTTATCTCTAAAGAAATGGGTGGAGATTTAGATATAGATTTAGAAATTCAAGAAAAAGTTGTACAATACTATTTAAGCAAAACAAGTTGTCCCGATAACGAAATAGAAAAAGGTGATTCATTTGCTAATAAAAGCTTATTTAATGAATTTTATAAATATGGATTTCAACCTGTTTCTTCAAAATTTTGGCATATCGGAACTGATGAACTAAAAACTGTATTAAAAAATATCTTTGATGAATTTTCAACAATACCAAATTATCATTTTCACTTTAATTCTGAAGTGACAGATATTGATATTAATGACAAATTTCACGTAAATACGAAAGAACAATCATATAAATTTGATAAAGTAATTATTGGTGTCGGTAGAAGCGGACATAAATTAATTCAAAAAATCATCAAAAAAGAACCAAACATCATTATGGATAATATGCAAGTAGATTTAGGAATTAGATTCGAATTACCCAACCATATTGTAGAAACTCTTAACCAAGAAATGTATGAGTTTAAACTAAAACTCAAAACAAGAACCGGGTATATGGCAAGAACTTTTTGCAATAACCCTTCCGGCTTTGTCGTCACTGAAGAATATGAAGATTTTAAAACTGTTAACGGCCATGCAAAACGTTTTGAAAAATCTGACAATACAAACTTTGCTATCTTAGTTACTCATCAATTTACTGAACCCTTTAATGACCCTGTTTCTTACGGGTCTTACATTGCAAAACTAACTAATATTCTCGCAGGTAAAAATAAAGTCATATTACAAACCTTCGGAAACTTTAAAGAATCAAAAAGAACAAAAAAACTATACAGAGTAAATCCAACCTTAAACAATAACGATTATATTTTAGGAGACTTAAATCTCGCTTTTCCAAGAAAAACAACAGAATCTATACTCGATTTTATTGACACTCTCGACAAAGTTATCCCAGGAATTGCCAATCCCGATAATCTAATGTATGGAACTGAAGTTAAGTTTTATAGCAATAAACTCAATAATAATATCATTCCGGGACTCTCTACAATCGGAGATTGTTCAGGATGGACACGTTCAATTACCTATGCAACCGCCCATGGAATCATCTTGGCAGAAGAAATTTTAAAAAGCACATAAAAACTATAGTATCTTTGAGTGATTAACTATTTTCATAGTAAATAACTAACTTTAACTCCTATGTTTATGAAATTTTACATTGACAAAAGAATCCTATAAAAAAAAATACACTCAAAGAATATGTTTTTTTAGGAGAAAAAATGCTATATAAAGAGAGACTCAAAGAGAATCTTAAAAATGAAAAAGACCCCATTCTTCAAATGTATTTAAATGAATTACTCTTGTATTGGCAAAACGTTGATGCTGTTTATGATAATATAGATGAATATTCAGAAGAATTTATACCAAACTTTATAAAAGAAATCTCACTCTACACTGAACAATTATCAATAAATAAAAAATTTACCTACTCAGAAAGATCAAAAACCGGTTTTACACCTGATCACGATATATTTAAACCATACTATATTTTTGACATATTATTACAAATCCTTAAAAAATATAATATTACAGATTCCACTCGCGGACTATCCTTAAGAAAAAGATATTTTCATACAGGGTTAAGTTTAAATAATGACTCATTTATCAGTGCAATCAAAAAACCCTATCTTAAATACTCCTTTTCTGATAATTACTACAGCCTTTGCCTAGAACTTGACCTACAATATAGATTAGCTATAAGTAAATCTTTCACTAAGATAAAGATTTATGTACCGTTAATTGTATTCTACATTAGAAATTACTTTACAAACTATGATGTAGAAAATATAAAAAAACTTAAAAACGACATCCAAGCTTTAAATCCAAATGCATTAATTTTATGTCTATCTGAATACATAGAAAAAACTTACATTGACTGCTTATCTCCAATAAAAAATGATATCTATGTTTTAAGAAAAGCATATAAAGGGACTTATAAACATATTGACTTAAATCTTTTTGCTCAAATTGAAAGCAAAATACATAAATTTATAACAGAAAGAAGTGCATCAATCGAAGACATTGTTCCCTATGGAAATATAGATTTTATAAATAATAATTACTCGGAGGAAAAATGAAAAACGACCTAATTAAATCAGCTATGCAAGTAAGGCTTCCTGATGAACTACCTGAGAAAAAACCTTTTTTACCTAATATCAGACGTGCACCCGATAGAGGTTATTTCCTTAACAAAGAAGAAACTATCTTAGCCCTTAAAAATGCTTTAAGATATATCCCTAAACATTTACATAAAACCTTAGCCCCTGAATTTTTAGAAGAATTACAAACAATGGGTAGAATTTATGGTTATAGGTATAGACCTGAAGGCAAGATTTATGGAAAACCAATTAATGAATATAAAGGCATCACTCAAGGAAAAGCCATTCAAGTAATGATAGATAACAATCTCGATTTTGATATTGCCCTTTATCCTTATGAATTAGTAACTTACGGAGAAACCGGTCAAGTATGCCAAAACTGGATGCAATACCAATTAATAAAAAAATACCTTGAAGTTATGACTGAGGACCAAACACTCGTTATCGAATCCGGTCATCCTCTCGGACTATTTCCTTCTAAACCTGAAGCACCAAGAGTAATATCTACTCAAGGATTAGTAATCGGAAAATGGGATAATCCGGATGATTTCAAAAGACTTACAGCACTTGGAGTTGCAAATTACGGACAAATGACTGCCGGGGGCTGGATGTATATAGGACCCCAAGGAATCGTTCACGGAACATATATAACCTTATTAAATGCAGGCAGAAAATATCTTAATATTCCCGCAGATAAAGATTTAAGCGGAATCGTATATGTTTCTTCCGGTCTCGGTGGAATGTCTGGTGCTCAAGCAAAAGCTTGCGAAATTGCAGGTGGTATCGGAATTATAGCAGAAGTCGATTATAGCAGAATCGAAACAAGACATTCTCAAGGTTGGGTTGGCTTAGTCTCTAATAAATTAGATGAAATTGCTAACTGGATTGAAGAATATCGTAAAAGTGGAAAAGCAATTTCTATTGCTTATCATGGTAATATTGTCGATTTATTAGAATATTTTGACAAAAACAATATCAAAATTGAACTTATCTCAGACCAAACATCTTGTCATGCAGTCTATGAAGGGGGCTATACTCCTGCAGGAATAAGTTTTGAAGAAGGAAGGAAACTAATCAAAGAAAATCCTCAAGACTTTAAGAATAAAGTAGATGAATCATTAAAAAAACACTTTCATATAATTAAAAATCTTACCCAAAAAGGCTCTTATTTCTGGGATTACGGCAATAGTTTTATGGCATCCATATTTGATGCAGGTGAAACCTCAATCGCTAAAAACGGCAAGGATACAAATAATGGATTTATCTGGCCTTCCTATGTTGAAGATATTATGGGACCTATTTGTTTTGACAATGGTTATGGTCCATTTAGATGGGTATGTTTAAGCGGAAAAGACGAAGATTTAAGAAAAACTGACCAGGCCGCAATGGACAGTATAGATCCAAAACGCTGTCCACAAGACAGGGATAATTATCACTGGATTGCCAATGCAGAAAAAAATCAATTAGTCGTAGGGACAAAAGCAAGAATTCTTTACGCTGATGAAGAAGGTAGAGTAAAAATAGCTTTAAAATTCAATGATATGGTTAGACGTGGAGAAATAGGTCCGGTTATTTTAGGACGTGATCATCATGATGTATCAGGTACTGATTCTCCTTTTAGAGAAACTTCAAATATATATGATGGCAGCAATGTTATGGCTGATATGGCAACTCAATGCTTTGCCGGCAATGTTGCTCGCGGTATGACAATGGTAGTCTTATCAAATGGTGGCGGAGTTGGAATCGGAAGAGCTATTAATGGTGGAAACGGCATAGTGCTTGATGGCTCAAAAAGAATGGATGATATAGTAAAATCAGCTCTTTCTTGGGATGTTATGGGAGGTGTTTCAAGAAGAAACTGGGCAAGAAATGAAAATGCTATCGACAGATCAATAGAATGGAATCAAAAACACCAAGGTGAAGGACATATAACTATACCATTTTTACCTGACGAAGATTTCTTAAATAATTTATTATAAATTTTAAAATAAAAAGCCGGACTTGATTATTAGATTCTTAATCAGTCCGGCTAATTTTTTTAATCCCCGAGATTAATATTCATTCCGCGTGCAGTATTAATTATTTCAGAATCTAACTTTATAAAATTATATTTGTCAATAGCTTCTTTTATTGGAACTGCAATCACCTTTGGGAAATTATATGCAACCATATGACCAAATTTCTTTTGTAAAACTAATTCAAATGCTTTTACTCCAAACTGAGTAGCTAAAATTCTATCGTAGGCACAAGGAATACCTCCACGCTGTAGATGACCTAAAATAGTTTCACGAATATCTACCCCTAAATCCATCTCTTTTAATTCTTGTAAAAGTTTATGTCCTGCACCTCCAAGACGGATATTCTCATATCCAACTTCATTTGAAGTCCGATAAGTCATTGTTCCTTCTTGAGGTTTAGCACCTTCTGCAACAACAATAATCGCAAATCCTCTTCCTTTATCAATTCTTTCATGAAGTCTTTGTTTAATTTTATCAATATTGTATGGTATTTCAGGGATAAGACAAACTTCTGCACCGCCGGCAATTGCAGCGTGCAAAGCTATCCATCCTGCATAACGTCCCATAACTTCTACAATTAAAATCCTATTATGGCTTGCTGCAGTAGTTACTAATTTATCAACAGCATCTGTTGCGACTTCAACAGCAGTTTGAAATCCAAAAGTAAAATCTGTAGCACTCAAATCATTATCAATAGTCTTTGGGACTCCTATAATATTTAAACCCTTTTCAAAAAGTTTCTGTGAAATCCTTTGTGAACCATCTCCGCCGATATTAATAACAGCATCAACACCTAAATATTGTAATTTCCGAATTAAATCATCAGATCTATCAACAGTTGACCAATTGCCATCCTTATCTTTAATAGGCCAAGCAAGGGGGCCACCTTTATTAGTAGTGCCAATAATTGTTCCGCCTTGTACGTGAATACCGGCAACCTTTTTATCATCTAAAACCACTATTTCAGTAGGCTCATTTAAAACTCCATCAAAAGCATTGATACTACCAATCACTTCCCAATCTCTTTCTTGACCGGCTCTTTTTACGATTGCTCTAATTACAGCATTTAGGCCCGGGCAATCACCGCCTCCTGTTAAGACAAGAACTCTTTTTTTCATAAACACTCCCAACTACAAATAATGTTAATAGTATAGACTAAATTTAATAATTAGTCAATAATTATCTCCATTTTTTTGTTAAAGTACCGGTTTTAGGACAAACATTTTGACAGCGATTACATTGTAAGCACTCAGCATCTTGAACATATTCACTATCTAATAAATTTACTTGCATAGGGCAGTTATTATTACATTTATAACAATCTATGCAAGTCTCTAAATTTCTATGAATCTTTAATCTTTTAATCTTTAATAAATCAGCCATTTTAATGAATATAATCATTAAAGCAGCATAAGGACACAGGTATCTACACCAAAATCTTTCTATCAAGACACTTAACACAAGCAAGATAAATAAAAAAACAAAGCTAATCAATCCTACATCGCCGATTTTTTCTAAATAATTACCAATTGAAGCAATAATATTATGAGGGCAAAAACGCATATATTTACTAACCCCTATGAATGACATAATCACTGTCATAAGTAAAATTATAAATTTAACCTTCTTCAACAAGTTATCTATCTTCATAGTAAATTTAAAACGTTTTTTGTTTTTCAAATGAAATAAATTATATAGCCATTCCTGAAGTATCCCAAAATAACAAATATAATTGCAAAACCATCTGCTCAAAAACATTGTAGAAATCAAAATCAAGATTCCGA
>JALNXV010000363.1 GCA_023230175.1 Candidatus Cloacimonadota bacterium | reverse complement strand
GGACTATAAAGATTATGAACATGGGACTATGGTGAGTTCATTAATTGTTGATGGAGCAAGATTAAATCCAAAATTAGATGATGGTTTAGGTCATTTCAAAGTAAGACACTTTGGAGTAGCTACATCAGGTGGATTTAACTCATTTAGCATTGTAAAGAAAATAAGTGAAATAGTATCATCTAATACGGATATAAAAGTTTGGAATTTATCGTTAGGCTCCAGATTTGAAGTCCATCCTAATTTTATTTCATTAGAAGCTGCTGCTTTGGATGAGATTCAATTTAAATACGACGTTATATTTGTGATAGCAGGAACAAACAAAAAAGCATCAGAAAATGATAAAAAAGTCGGTTCTCCTGCTGATTCAATAAACAGTGTCGTAGTTAATTCTGTAGATTTTAAAGGTAAACCTGCAAATTTTAGCAGAAGGGGCGAGGTCTTGTCTTTTTTTATTAAACCAGATGTAAGTTACTTTGGTGGAGGAAACGGTGATACCATTAATGTGGTTAGTCCCACTGGACTTTATAAAACTTGTGGGACATCTTTTGCAGCACCTTTTATTGCTAGAAAATTATCTTATTTAATTGATGTGATGGGGTTGAGTAGGGAAACTGCAAAATCATTATTAATTGACAGTGCAATTGGCTGGAAAGAAAATTCAGATTTTGATGAGTTTCTTATTGGTAGAGGAATTGTTCCGATTCATATAGATGAAATCGTTAAATCTCCAAAAGATGAAATTAAATTTATTATATCTGGCGTTTCTGAAAAATATGACACTTACAATCACAGTTTTCCAATTCCTCTAGCAAATGATTCTTATCCTTTTATTGCAAAAGCAACATTGGCATATTTTCCCAAATGTTCTAGAAACCAAGGCGTAGATTATACTAACACAGAACTTGATATTAGTTTCGGTAGAATTGATGATAGTCTAAAAATAAAATCATTACAAAATGTTAAAGCAAATAAAGATACTTATGGTGATTACTTTTTTGAAGAGGATTTAAGAGCAAACTATAGAAAATGGGACAATATCAAGCATGTTAGAGACTCTTATGCAAATAGTCCTAAAGCGAAAAAATCTTATGGGAATAAAATGTGGGGAATGAGCATTAAGACTAAAGAAAGATTGAATCAAAATGATGGCCTAGGCATAAGATTTGGAGTTGTGGTGACTTTAAAATCTGTTGATGGTATAAATAGACTAGATGAGTTTATTAAAAAATTTAGTTTAAGAGGATGGTTGGTAAATAGAGTAAATGTTGATAATAGAATAGATATTTATGAAAAATCCGAACAAAAAATAACTTTTGAATAGAATTGATTGAACATAAAAAATTCATTGTTACACAATAAATGGTGTAGAAAAATATGAGAAGGAGAATAGCTGTGGAAAATGTCTTTTTCAAGTTTTAATTATACACATGTAATAATTCATCGTTAGGCTACGAAAAAGGGTTCAGTACTTGTTGATATGTAATTTAAACTGAATTACATTTAGAAATCCAATTTTGATAATAGACTTGAAAATATTTAGTCGGATTGTGATAGGAGGTTACCTGACAATGTCAAAAAAGAAGAAAAAGACGTTAAAAAACGATAAGAAATTAAAAAGAACTTCATTAATTTTTAATTACTCCTTAGAACTTATTTTTATTGTTGCACTGGGTATTTCAATACTTATTGACATTGTTTTTCGAGAGTGTTTAATAAGCAATATCAGCAACCACTCAGCTGATATCATTATAGTTTTACTACCTTCAGTAGTAACAGCTCTATCAATTATCCTGTCGTTGCAAAAAGAGCGAATTTATGGGATAGAAAACTCTGATTTCAGGAAACTTAGAGGAGAAAAAACGTATAATTTTCTAGAGATGATGAATTATACTATTGTCATATTCGTTATTTTTGTTTTGACTTCAATATTTAATTTTATTGTTTCCGTTTGGGTATTGGAAATTATTACAGTGATATACTCATTTATCTTTATTCATCAAGAAATTCCAATACTGATTAGAGATGATAAGAGAATCAAGAAAATTATCCGGAACAATATTCACAGAGATAAAAAGTCTTTTACTTTAGATGCACTACCGAATGCAGTAAGCATGGAAACTGCTCTTCAAAACTTGTTGTTTACTGAAGGGATTTTATCGGCTTATCGAACATTAGAAACTGAAAGTAAGGAACGTAATCGAGAGTATTTAGATAGATTATTAAGCCTTCAAAATGATTATTTATGGAAATATATTGATAATCATTCGATTGCCGTAGAGAGTTCCACAGCACAATATAAAGGCATTGATATTGTACAGGTTGTGAGTAAATCTCTTGAAAATATTGAGGCTGTCGTAAGCTTTACCAATCAATTGAACATTATCGATATTTATGGCGATGAGGAGCATTTTTATCATATTACACGTTCTATGTTTTCACTCTATTCCATCTTGACTGAACTTAGTTTTAACAAAAAGTACAGAACTGAGTTTAGAGGAATTATTACTAGCATTTTTATGAATATCAGATATGGAAAAACTAATGATTCCAAAAATCGTTTCTTATATAAGATTTTAAACGCAATGCTGATTAATACACTTTCAAATAGTGAAATGTGGTTTCTTGAGATTTTACAAGATTCTTCATACAATGATTCGTTTTCCATCTATGGAACAACTGAATATATGGTGTTTGTAACAGCATACCTATTTTACTTGATTAAACTTGAGAATAGAGTTCCACAAGAATTTAAGATAAAACTGCAGGCTTTTTTGAATTCTAATGAAACTGGAATTCGTTCCAATGGTGATACATGGTTAAGAGTTCTTCAACATAAATTGAATTATATTAATATTAATGTAGTAATAGATTTATTACAAAAAATTCTTTACATCTACGACTGTTATAACAATTCTTTAAATTGGTATGAACCATCTTTTCAAGGAGTATGGACATCATTGATTACTGATTCATTTTCAAAGCGTTTATTAATGAATTGGTGGATTGGTTATATATTAACTAGTGATGCCTTGCATGCTTATTCATTCAATAGTGAACAAGAGATAAAACTTCCTGAATTATCAGAAAGTGAATCAGAGATATTTGCTGTTGAACTTAATAAGAATTGGTTTATTGATGATCAACTAAATACTGAAGTTTCGTTACCTATTTTGGAATTTTTTTGGGGAAGGGATAAAGTATATCAGTACATGGATAATTCACCCTTGGTAAATTCTTTGAAAGAGTTTAAAAACAAAACACTAAAAAGAAATATAGCTAAAGAGATACAACATCATATAGTTACACCTACAACTTTAGAAAAATATAAAAACATGCTTGTTGATGGTCTAAAAAATGCAATCGACAATTTTTCTGTTATTGATAAATCGATTGATGTTTCTGATGAAGAAATGAAACATTTTGGGATTTTGTTTGATACCAAATGGAGTGATAGTTTAGTTAAGCAATATGCAGAAAATATGCCTGAATCTCTATCTCGCCTTTTATATGAAGAAACATTAGAAGCATTGGAACCTATTAAAAAGAATATTAACGAATATAACAAAGAAGAACTTCAAGCAATATTGAATTTTAAACCAACATCTAGACATGCATACATATATAGTATTGGAGATATAGATGAATCGAAAAGACAAATGATGAACGAAATTAATAAGATTCCAACAACTGAAAAACTTTGGATTCCGCATGATTTATTTTTAAGAGGG
>JALNXV010000362.1 GCA_023230175.1 Candidatus Cloacimonadota bacterium | reverse complement strand
ATAATCATAAAAATATTGATTTGATTACATGGTTTTTAGTTAATAATTAAGGAGTTCTTAAAATGTGCATAACAAATATACTTCAAAATTTTAATAATGAAGATAATTTCTTGACTAATGTTAGAGATATATTCAATTATTTGAATATTCCTGTTAATTCATTTACTGATGAATGTGTTAATTTAAAAAATATTTTGATTAACAATTATAAGGACAATGAGACTTTTGCTTTAGTCAAATCAACTTTTGTTGCAGGAATGATAGATGAGTCAGCCTTTAGAAATCAACTAAATAATCAATCATTTAATAATATTAGAAATATTAATAATGATTATGATGGTATAATAGTTTTTGCAATAAAACTCAATAACAGAAATAACGGATTATTGCCTACCCGTAGTCAGTTAGCTGAAATATCAAGAGCTTTTAATCGAGAATTTTGTTTTACTCCAGTGCTTATTATCTTTCAATACAGTAATTATATTTCAATAGCAAATACAGAAAGAATCCCATATAGACAAGAGTGGCGACAAGGGGAAAAAGCCGGTAAAATATCAATTTTAAGAGATATTTCTATAAATAACCCTCATACAGGTCATATCAAAATACTTGAAGAGATGAAGATTAGCAACAGAATAACAAGCTTTTCTACTCTCTATGAACACTGGAAAAAAGTCTTTAGTATCTCTACTCTTAACAATAATTTCTACAAAGAGTTATCAAACTGGTATTTTTGGGCGATGAATAATGTAAACTATCCATCTTATGAAAAACTAAAAAATGATTCAGAAAAAAAGGAACATAAAGCTAAAAATCTTATTAGGCTATTAACAAGAATACTGTTTATCTGGTTTATAAAAGAAAAGAAATTAATATCAGAAGACCTTTTTGATTATGACAAAATAAAAGAACTTGTAGATCTAAATAATAATGAAAGTGCTTATTATAAAGCTATCCTGCAAAATCTCTTCTTTGCTGTATTAAATACTGAAATGGGTGAAAGAGAATTTAGAAAATATAAAAAAAGTATGAATTGCAACCATTTATTCAGATATGAAAGATTTTTTACAAACATAGATGGATTTTATAAACTTATTGAAAAAATCCCTTTTATGAACGGCGGACTTTTTGATTGTTTAGATTATGAACATCCTACAGACAAAGGAAGATGTGGCTCTCCAAAAATAGCTTATGTAGATGGTTTTTCTGATAGAGATGATAATCAGTTATCTATGCCTGATTATATTTTTTGGGGAGAGCAGGACAATGTTAATTTAAATAATGCTTATGGTGATAACTCTCATAATAATCTTAGAGTAAGGGGCTTATTAGATATATTAAAATCATATAAATTTACTATAGAAGAAAATACACCTGTTGAAGAAGATATTGCTTTAGACCCTGAATTGCTTGGTAGAGTCTTTGAAAATCTCCTTGCCAGTTATAATCCTGAAACACAGGATACTGCGAGAAGACAAACAGGTTCTTTCTATACTCCGAGAGAAATAGTTAATTATATGGTTGATGAAAGCTTGATAGCTTATTTTAAAAATCATCTTAAAAATGATGAACAATTAGATGATAAATTACACCAGTTACTCTCTTATCAAAATGACCAACAACCATTTAAAGATGATGAAATAACTCAAATTATTAATGCTATTGATAATTGTAAGATACTTGACCCTGCTTGTGGTTCTGGAGCATTTCCTATGGGCATACTGCAAAAAATGGTATATATCTTAAGCAAGATTGACCCAAACAATGAAAAATGGAAAGATAAACAGATTAAGAAAGCAAGCTATATTGATGATTGTGATGTTAGAGAAAATGCAATAAGTGATATTCAAGAATCTTTTATTAATAATGAATTAGACTATGGTAGAAAACTGTATCTTATTGAAAACTGTATCTTTGGTGTTGATATACAACCTATCGCTATACAAATAAGTAAACTAAGATTTTTTATTTCGCTTATCGTTGACCAGAAAGTAAAAGAAGACATTGATAATCTGGGAATCAGACCTCTGCCAAATCTTGAAGCTAAATTTGTCGCAGCTAACACTCTTATTGGGATTGAAAAACCTATGCAGTCAACATTCTTTGATATAATAACCAAACCCATAGAAGAAGAAATTAGTCAAATTAAACACAAGCTCTTTTCTTGTAAATCCTCTCAGAAAAAAAACAAACTAATTGAAGATGAAAAGAATAAAAGAAAAGAACTTGCAGAAGCTTTAATTGATAATAATTATAACCCTGAAAATGCCTGGAAGATTGCTAAATGGAATCCATATAACCAAAACGAATCTGCTGATTTCTTTGAACCTGAATATATGTTTGGAATAAAAGACGGATTTGATATTGTAATTGGAAATCCTCCGTATGTAAGTGTAAGAGGAATGTCTAATGAAGATAAAGTTAAGTATAGAGCAACTTTTTCAACAGCAATTGGAAGATTTAATTTATTTACACTATTTATTGAGAAGGCAATCATTCTTTGCAAGCAAAATGCTACATTAACTTTTATTGTTCCTAATGGAATATTATCGCATATAGATTATAAATACTCTAGAGAAAAATTATTAAATAATGGTTTTATAAACTTAATATCTATTTTTTCAAGTAGAGTTTTTGAAGCTTCTGTAGATACTTGCATAATTTCTTTTATTAAAAGTAAAAAACAAAATGCCACTAAAGTATTAATTGATACTAAGCAGTTAATTAACACATTTTCAAAAAATGATTTCTTAAAATTTCCAAATTTTGTGATACCTATAAATTTAAAAAGTAATGATTATTTAATATTTAATCATTTTATGTATTCAAAATTTGATTGTTTAGAAAATTTAATTGAAATGCAACAAGGAATTATATATACGGGACAAAACCCATCCGATATTTTCTCAAACAATCAGTTAGACAATTCTTATAAAAAATCCTTAGATGGTCGTGATATAGAAAAATGGGGTAATAATTGGATTCATAAGCAGTATAATAAATATATAAAGTACACTAATGATTTACATCGTCCACGAGAAGAAAGAATTTTTTTAGCTAATCCCAAAATTGTTCTTCCAAGAAGATCAACAAACATATATTGTACAATAGATAGAGAGTGTTTTTACCTTTTAAATACAGCTTATGTAATTTTAATAAATGACATAAAAAAGATAAGTTATGAATATCTTGCATGTTGGTTAAATTCATCTTTAGTAAACTACATTTACTCAAAGCTTTATGTAGGGTGGCAGATAACTATACCAGCACTGTGTAGTCTAAGAATTAAGGTTTGTAGCAAAAACATTGAAAGGTTAATTTTTATATTAGTTACCTTAAATCCTAAAACTTTTGACTATATATTAAATTCTTTGATTTTAAACATTTATTTTTTAGAGCATATGAAAGAAAGAGAAATAGATATTATTGACTTAGTAGATTCAGATATAGAACAAATTTTAAAGGATGAAGATATTAGAAATTTATCTGAACGTAGTAAACAAATATTAACGGATAAACTTGATAATATGTGGAAAAATCCTGAAAATGAAGTTAATAAAAGAATAAATCTTTTCAAAGAAAAAAGCCCTGATATTTTAAATGTAATTTTAGAATATTGAAAATAATCAGGGAGTTCTTTAATCTTAGAACTCCCTTATTTTTAGATTAACTATTAATCAATCAATTATAAATTTTAAAGACTTCTTTTTAATAATTTAATGGATAGTCCTGAACATTATT
>JALNXV010000030.1 GCA_023230175.1 Candidatus Cloacimonadota bacterium | reverse complement strand
ATCGTGTATTCATGTGCTACAAAGGTATAGCTCCTCTGGAGCAAAGAGGACAACATTAAACCACCTATCCTATTGCTGAAGCAACAATACGGAGAGTTGTTAATTTCCTTCGCAAAAAGGTCTTTCGTTTGTCGGATTTCGGACGTCTCGCCCGTATTGAATCTCTTAGAGGATTGATTTATGGATTGTGGATACCTGTGCTGACAATAAAGAGGAAAAACTGAATTTAGCCTGATGGATGAAAAGGTGAAACAATATTCACCGTCTTCTACTGGGAGCGCACTCATCCTACTTCGCTAAAAGCTTCGTACGATGTATCCCTGAGTGCAACCTTGCGAGCTGTAAGGTTAATATTGATTTGTATCTACTTTTGCTAAAAGCGGATTAAGAAAGATAAAAAGATGTAAAAACTCTACTTTAAAGTAGAGTTATTACAACTATTTTGCTATCTTTTGACCGTAAAATCGGGAACATAATTTTTAAATTCAGGATCTAACATACTGATTTGCTCTTTTATTATTGCTCGTTTCTTTATTGCCGGAATTAAACAATAATTTTCAAAATCGTCATAGGAAATATCATGTTTATTCTGAACATGAGGAAATAGTAATTTCAAATACCCAGTAGCAATCCTAAATATTGCGTTCTTATCACGGGTATCTGCACCATCGGGAACATCTATTAAATCACTTACTACCATATTATAGGAAGCATCATCTCTTAGTTGATGTAAGATTTCTGAAAAATATTCTACATTAATTGTTACTCCATCAAGCAAAATATCTTCATTAATTCTTATTAGATCCCATCCTTCTATGAAGCCATGGAATCTATCTAATAGTGCTGATTCTTGAAACATTGGAGGTAGCTCTTTCATAAAGCAAGCATTTTTAGGTTTTCCTTCTTTGGTTATTGCTATATTGCCTAATAATATTATACCGGCTGAGGAAGTTCCCTCAAAATTAGATAAAGTAAATTTACCGCTTTCTAAGTATCCTTTCAGCGCTCCTAACATCTCTGATGTGTCTGAAAAACTAATCGTACTAATCTCATCAAAAGCAACATAATCCTTTTGAGTTATAATGCCTGGAGCTTTGGTGCCCATGTCATAAAAAAGTTTAGCTCTTGTAACTTTGCCACCACTGAACATCCAGCCATACTTTGATAAATTACTGAATACATATGATTTACCTGTACCTTTTGGTGCCAATTCTATAAGGTTTAAATTTGGCTGAACAAACACCAAAAGTCTTGATATTAGTAGTAGCTTTTTATCTACAGATGAAAAACCATATTCTCCACATTCATAGGGATTATATTCCATTGCTTTAACAAGGATATTTATCCATTCATCTATTGAGAACTGTTTTCTAAATTCTCGAAACATTTCCAAACTTACTAGGTAAGGTTGAAATGGCTTAAACTTATATAAATTTATTACCCCTTTTGCTTTACCAACAGGAGGTTCATACATTAAACTAATAACACCCCAATGCTCTCCATCTTTAAGAGTAGGATTTTCTTCAGCCACATATTTTGGGATAACACCGTCGGAAATTTTAATTCCAACATCAGGAACTTCAAAACGAAGGACATTATTTTTTATATCTGTTTCAATTCGGAACCTTGAAAGTAAAGACACAGTTTCGTTATCAACAGTTAATTTTCGCTTAACATTGTTTATTGAACCTACAAGATGTTTGTTCATAAAATCAATCATACCATCTTTATCTATCTGCCTATTACTCATGGTGTACTTTTTTATTAACCAATCTTTTATGAAGGATGGCAAAGTTTTATTACTAAACATAGTATTAATTGTAGGCGATTTATAAATGGACAGTTCGCCAAAAACATCACTTATTTTTTCATCTAGTTGTTCCATTAAAAAAGCTCCTCTTCTTTCATAGCTCCATCTTTTTGAATTACAGAGCTTCGTTTTATGCCATTAAATTCTAAATCAACATGGTTTTTGCCACTTTTAAAATAATTCTTAGATATAACGAATAAATCACTTTCAATAGTTATATCTACAATTTCATCATTAACTTTCACAATAGGATTTATTAAAATTTTTGGTTCTATCTTAAATGACAAGTTATCAAATAAGGAAAGTTGGTGTTTTTCAAATAAAACCCTATAATCAGTAGGTAAAAAATCTCTTCTGATTTTTATTAATGGGATCAAGACTTCTTCGGGTGTTACTCCTCCATGAACTTCTCTTCTTGGCAATGAACTAAGACTGTTGTGATTCAATGCAATATAGTATCCATTACTATAAATAAAATCTGAGCAGCTGTTCTGTTCTTTTTCCGCTTTATAACACCGACCTTCGTGCTCTGCGTTAGGGAAATGTTGTAATCCACTTCTTTCAAAAAAAGATAAACATTGATACGACAGCCCATGATCACCGGTTAGATAAAAAACAGGGTCATCATTACTAATGATTTTATTTAAGAGATTCTTAAGTACATCAATTTGATTAATTAAATCAATAAATGGTGCATAATCCTGTTTTGAATGAATGTACTTATCTAATGATCCATCATTTATAAATATACTTTTATCAACTTTGTTAATTGATGTTATTGAAGGTATATATGATTTTTTTATTTCAATATTATCAAATATGATATTGCTATTCAAATGTTTTGTGATGTATTTATAAATAAATGGCAACCATTCAACACCAAGACCATCAATTTGATAAATAGGACCATCATCAGTTTCAGGTAGATTATCTATGGAGCTATACCAGTTATAAAAAGTTTTTTCATTTTCATTAAATTCGGAGATTAACTCATTTATAATGTCTTTTTTATGATTCGTTGCTTTACCAATATTATAATTTTTAAAGTAATCAGACATCCACTCACTTGGGAAAAACTGTTTTATTTGCTCATAATTGAGATAATCACCAATCTCTGGTAAATGCTCATTGACTAAAATCATAAAATCTTCTTGATTAAATTTGCTTAATGTTTTTAATTTTTCTATTTTCTCTTTGTTTGTTATATTTGTTAAAATAGTTAGTTTTATATTATTATCTAAATCTGTTATTTTACCAATGAAATTATCTATAAAACTGTCTATATGTAATTTAGACTTATTATAATAGTAAGAGATTAGTTCTTCTCTTTCCTCTAAATGAGATTGATTGTAATTATCAATAATATTATAATACAGATTCTTTTTTATACCTATTAAATCTATGTCTAGTTCTTTTATACAACTACTCAGGTATGAATCTGGATAATATTTTTCAATACATATAATCAATAACCAATGGATAAACTCATCTTCTTCTTGATGAAATTTGTCCAAATAAGCTGTTAAAGACATTAAAGATAAACTTTTAACATTTAAGAGTTCTGTGACTAGATTATGAAAGTCACTCACTTTTTGCTCTTCACAATAGGATAATAATTTATGCCAAAACTTAGCTTCCTCAGTTTTATACTCTCTTGGAAAACTAAACCTGTAGAAAGATTGGATCAATTCTTTATGATTGTGTATTTCTGAAACCCTGAAGCAATTATCAGGCAAGAACTCATCCCATCTACCATTCAATGAGATATTAGTAGAAATCAACGGTTTTGAATTATCGCATGTCCAATAGGTAAGCCATTGTCTATTGTTCTCAATAAGCTTTATCTTGGTTTGAAGGTTTTTATTCATTTTATAGATCTCAACAGGTTGATAGTTTTCTGATTTGAATGACCAGATTTTTGCACCTTCATATTTTCTATGATAATTGTCCCAAAATGTCTTGGTTAGCTTGTTTTCTAATCCTACAATTGGAACAATTATTCTGAAACTATCATTTGAGTTATTCTCGATACCCAGTAGAGTTGAGATAAAGCCTTCTATCTTATTTCTAGGTAAAAATCTTATAATTTCAGATACTGGATAGATAATTGAACTTTGCTTAATATCTTTGATTTTATTATATAAATCCATAGTAGAGAACCAATACAAATCAGTTGGCATATGTGTTGATAAATCTATTTTTTGTATATGAAAGAGCTTAATAATTTCTTTCATATCATTGAAGCTATTCAATAATATTATTCTGATGGGAAATCTATTATTTGAATTTAATCCAGATGTAGGTGATAAATCCTCTTCAATGATTTTGCGTAGTTCATCAATATTTGTTATACAAATCATTATTACTCCCGATCTTTAATTAAACTCAATATTGCTTCACAAATTTCAGGCTTCTTTTCCAATAATTCAATCATGATGCTTTTAAAATCACCTTTATATTCTTTTATTTTAGTTCGGGCAATGTTAACTATATCAGGATTACTTTTTCCTTCTTTTGGATCTTTACTAATACCTATTCCTTCGGGAGTTGGTATTTTTGTGATAATAGGTGGCTCAATTTGATGTTTTCGTGCGAACCATTCATAAACAGCACTATCTGCATTAACTTTTGTGAGCCTATATATATCTCCTTGTGAAGATTTCCTAACATGCTCAAAAAGAGAATCATATTTTTCATGAGTATATTTTTCTGGCACTAACGAAGTAAAATACTTTTCAAAATATTGTTTTACCTTATTTTCATCAGAATCTAGGAACAGCTTTTTAATTTTTATTTCATTATTTTTGAAGCTTTGTAGATATTTTTGAATCTCTTTATTTTTTAATGGGTCAGCCTGATAGTTTCTATCGATTATCTCTATTATTTCATTAATTGGCTCAAAAAGTTCATCATTGAAATCATCATCATACTCATAAAGCCAAAGAGGGTATGGATGTTTTTCTTTAAACCAACTCATTAGCTTCAACTTTAAATCTTGAACATTATTGACTTCTTCTAAACCAAACAATTTTCCTACAAATAAGCAGAATTCTTTTTCTATTGGAGAACCAATAGTAAATTCAAAATCATTATTGTTGTAAGATTTATTTTCACTATATACTTTAAAAACAGAAATTAAAACTTCTTGCAACATATAATCATCAATTTCTTTTCCTTTACGCAAATCAATAAGTTTTTTTCTATAATCTCGAAAAATATATCCGAAAACAGCAAAAAACACATGATTACCATAATAACTAAATGGTGGTTTAAAAAAGTCTTCAAGCTCATCTTTTAAGTTTATGACCTTACCTGGAACTAATTTTAATTTCAATTTCTTTATTGCTTCACACAAAGGGTGATCTATATCTGCAATTAACTTTAAATCATTTCTAACTATTTGTTCACCATTTACATTTCTTAGAATATCTAAGGTATGTTTATATATGCTGGATTTTAAATTGTCTGTGAGGTTGTTTAAGTTTTCAGCCTGTAGATAATGTAGCATAATTGCTTTTGGAGTTGACTGATTCCATATTGTATTAACTGACAGACTTTTACTCAAAACATCAAAGCTCTTATGATTTATTGTTGACGATATTTTTTCTTCAAGATCTTGATGAAAATATTTGAAACTTATGTTACCTTTATGAAGACGCCCTGCGTTATCAAATAAATACCAATATACAGGGCTATCCTTGATCGCATCGACCCATGAAGACAATAAATCTTCTGAATTCCTTTTATATCTTTGAACTTCTTCAACCAAGCTCTTAGTTTTTGCTTTAGTTTCCTTTGCTTTATTAATGATGAATTTATCAAATTCACTTTCTGTTGTTAAACTATTTTGTATTGAAACAAAAACAATATTTTTATAGTCTTTTCCCTTGTTGCCTTCATCCCATTTTTGAATAATATTGTCAATACTTCTATTACTGCTATACATTACGGTGCCAAAGGCCAATATATTCATTGAAAAGCCCTTGGATTTATTTTTAATTTTATTGATTTTAGATATGATATATGGTTCAGATTCAGAATCATCAATAAAATCTATTTCTGTAACTGAGCTTCTTCTCAAACTCACTGATTTCCATGTAGAGGCTAAATTTTCTTTGCCATTCATACCTAACAAATCTGGAAACTTCTGATATCCACTTCTTGTTCCTTTCATATCTAATTCAGTAATACCAATAACACCTGAATCTATTATGTATCTACCGTCATAGTCTCTATTAATGATGCCCTTTTCATCAACTTCTTTCAAAAAAACTGAAATTGAATCATTGTAAATGGTACCTTCAAACATTAGATGCAAACATTCTTGATTTGGTATAAGCAGTGTATATGCCTCATCTCCGGCATTTAATAGTCTGTGAGTGATGTTCAATAATAAAAGACCTTTGAAAATAGGTAAAAAATCTTTTTTAAATGTTGTGCTATTATGTTTAAACTTATAGACTACAGATCTAACATATTCTAATTTGTCATTCTCAAAATCTGCAATAAAAAAATCAAATATTTTGTCTGCAGTACAAAATAGTTGTTCTTCATCATCACATTCATTGATAAAACTAAGAAATCCGATATTTTCATCATATAAAAATTTAAATATACTTCGTTCTGTTGAACCAATTTGTCTTGAAACATAATTTGCAACATAAGCGGTATATGGGTGTAGAGGAAACATCTTATTCATTGCACTTGTAATATCCATGTTCTTTTTAGAAATCTTACTCACAACATTTTTGATATTGTCTTTATTTCTATTAAATAATTTTAGCCAAAGTTCATAGTCTTGTTTTAAGATCGATCCGGCAATCAAATCATATGTTGTATTTTCATGCATTGCAAAAAAATGTTGGTTAAACCTGCCCAATACTCTTTTGTATTTTTCTCTTTCATCATCATTATCTGCATTATGTGTTTTATGAGATACAATAACTAAATGAATTCCATTATCTGGTGTTAATTCTGCAATATCTTGAATTTGTTGTAATATCTCATCATTATGTAAATCCATAATTGAAGTGAACTCATCCCAAAATATAACAATCTTCTGTGCAATACCTTTTTTTGAAAGTTCTTGTTGAATTTCCTTCAACCAGTCGACTATTTCAATATTAGCTATCTGTATATCATTGTTTATCAATGTTTGATTTAATTCATTTAAAACTGTTGAGTCGCTATTTCTGAGAGCTCTTATCAAATCATTTTTACTTTTTATATTTCTCTCATTAAATAAAACATTTGAGTTTTCTATAAGTGAAGTCCAGTCTATTATTTTTTCATCTTGAGTTTTTTGTATATATTTTTCAAATTCAGATTGAGTTGATAGTGTAATATTCATTTTAGACAGCTGTTCTTTAACAGCATTTTCAATTGCCAATTTAAAACTCTTTGCATCATTAATAAGAGAAACACCTTTTAAGACAACAGGAAATACTTCCTTAATTGAAGCTCTTTTTTCTATTTCTTGAACCAATCTAGGCTCTTTAATATGAGATTCAACATATATAGCTACTTCATCCCAACTACTTGTAATTAGTTTTTTTATAACACCAATAGCATGACTTTTACCAGTACCATAAGTACCATAAAACCATGTAGATAGTCTATCTTTCTTTTGTTGACTATAAAGACTTTTTAAAATTAAATCCAATAACTCTTCAAACTGATTGTTAGAGATGTAGCTTGACCAATAAATAGAATCCTCATTTTTTAAATCATAATATGGCTTAAAATTAGGGTTTAAGGATATGATTTCTGATAGTTTCATTATTCTCCACCTAGTAATATTTTTAAGACTTCTAATGAAGTATGTTCGCTATTTAGGTAAATAGAATCTAAATTTGCGCTAAAATTAACCTTTACAACATTAAACTCATTATCTTGTAAGCTTATTAATACTTCTTTAGTTCTATCTTTTGATATGCCAAATAATTTATAAGGGGTTAATTGTAGATCATCTCTAAAAATTTCTTTTAAAGATAAATCATAGTATCCTCTTTTCTCTGAGAATTTATATAAAGCATATAATAAAGCTCCTGTAGAAATATTATCATTGTTTTGTCTTTCTAATGATATATATGACCTTCCTTTTAATTTAAGAATTGTTTTTGTAGTATCTACCATTGATTGATTTTCCTTAAATGTATTGAATAAAGCAGATAACGGATTATTAAGTGTATTCCGATTATTATTAGTATAGTTATCACATAAGTTATCAAGCAAATCATTTTTAACTATTTCCTTATTAAATGATAAATTTGAGAACCAACTAAAAACTTGTGAATTATGGCATAAATTGATGTAGATAATTTCCCACAACATATTTTTATTCGAATTATTTTTAAAAAGTGTATAAAGGCTTGTGTCACTGTCGTCTTTAAGCAAATTAGCTTCTTGAACCCAGTGGCGAAAAGCTACAACCTGTTTATTGCCTAGAGCATTTTCCCAATTGCTTCCTTCATCCATATATAAATTTAGCCAGGGTTCTCTAAACCCAAACGTTGAATATCTGTCTATACCTTCATTATTTTTCTTCACTCTACCTCCACTATCTCTTTTATTTCTTGATTTTGCCACCAAACAACCTTTATCGCAAACACTTAAACAATTATAACAATGTATGCATTTATTTTTATCTATCATAACTTTTTCACCCATTTGAATTGCATTAGTTGGGCATTCAACAATACAAGCTTCGCACATAACGCAATAGGTGACTTTGTATAATAATTTAGTTAATAAAGAGGCAAACTCATCCCTTTGATTAATCATTTTATACTTAAAAATTAGTTTATCAGCTAAGGTTTCTTTAGTAAAATATAAAAAAACATCTTTAAAATTTACTTCATACTCTATGTGACTTTCAATAATTTTTTCATTTGTTATAGGTAATATGTTCATCCATTGATCAAAATCAGAGCTGGGATTTGTTACTTTAATTGTCATTATATCATCTTTATGTACTATATCTATATCGGACATAAATGGACTAAGTGCTTCATCTCCACCCCTTTTTTTCCAATTACCTGATGTAATATAATCATTAATTTTTTTTTCATCAACGATATTTCTATCAATTAATGATTTTGTAATTATATCTAAAAATGGTTTTGTAACTTCTGGATGCATTTTATTTATGAGATATTCAGACCAATTTGAGGCAAATGGACAAACAGCACAACCAACTCTAGTTAGTCCTGATCTATATGCACTATTTATTTTAATGCCCTTATATAATAAATATAGATATACCTCTGTATCATTCCAGTGAATGATAGGTCTAGCATTAGTAATTTGTTTTTGCTTAACCCCCTTTGCTATTCTATCATAATTGCTTCTATTACTACTTTCTGAATGCCTTACTCCTTCAAAAACAACAATATCTTGCTCATTTCCTAATTCTTTTAACAGTAATTTTGTGTACGGTACCGTTTTGCATACTGTACAACACCATCTGTGAATCCTACTTGGTTGCCCAAAAAACTCCCAGTTTTTTTCAATATCATTAGGTGCTGTGGCTGTGATAAAGTTAAAATCATTATATTCTTTTCGATACCGTTCTTTTGTGTTTTCGATGCATTTATAAGTTTCAGGTAACTCCATTTTAGTATCCGAAAATATTGTAAAATATTTTGAAGGAGGTATAACTTGAGAAACTAGATCAAATATTGCTTGAGAATCTTTTCCACCACTAAAAGCAACACCAATACGATAATGATCACCATAGTTTTTATATGTTTGGTTTATAAAATCTTTTGCTTCATTTTCAATAGTTTCTAAATATTCTCTATTCTCTTCAATTAAAGTACTAATATTCATAGGTTCAAACGAACAAACACGAATTACTTCTATTTCAGGTTTAGCATAAATATCTCCACCTTTGGCTGAAGCAATCTTTTCTCCTTTATAATAATAAGCTCTACCACAAGCCCACAAAAGTGGTTGGTCGCTTTTAGGATACTTGTAATATTGGTTAAACCCTAAAATATCCAATTCTTCCCAATATACTGGGCGAGGTGCTTGTCCTGGAAAATTAGCTTGAGGTTCATTTACAAGCTTAAGAAGGTTGTTTTTTTCTATCCATGCGAAATTATACATTTTTTTATCTCACTTAAATTTTTAATAAAATTATCCTTAATAATTATCCTATCTGCTTTTAGTTCGTAAATGCTTCCTTCTTGATTACTTTTTTTGCTAATCATCATAATAAACTCATTAGGCTTCTTGGGGATATATTCACATTTGACGAATTCTTTTAGAAAACTATATTGAACATAGTTAACAATTTTCAAAATATCTTTTTGTATTGAATTACTTTCATTTTTCAATGTACTCAGCACGTCTTCAAAATTAGATGATTTATTTAATTCTAAATCAAAATACAGATTCCCTATAATAATTGGTATTTGATCTAACTTACTAAATGTTTTCTTATCAACTAAAACATCTTTCCAAGCAAAAGCAATCATCAATTGACCCATTTCTTGAAAAGTAACTTTTGATAAGTTTTTTTCAGCACAATAAATTAAAGCCATTAACCAATAACTTTTGTAAGATGTGACTCTCTCTTTCAATGATCTATTGATTTTATCTGCTATTTCCCTTCCCTTTTCACAGTCTTTCCTTGTCTGAGAAGGAACAACATATTCTTCTTCTGGAAGTTGAACTGTTGTTTTATCTACTTCACTTAACAACCAATTATCCTTATTTTTATAATATATATCTACTTCCCAACTACCTTCACCATCATTCAACAAAAAAGGTGATGGACAAACATGTTTAAATATTTCATACACTTCACTGTTGATACTGTCAATAACGATGTTATAATCAAAACCGTTCATTCGAGATAGTCTTTTTAGATTAGTAGTACACATTATTCCATCATTTTCTGTAATATGTTTCAAGATTATGTCTTTGTACTTATTTGTAGAAATATTTTTAAGCATAAATAATTCTTGATAATCAATATCTACTTCTATATAGCTGGCACCATTTTTATTGTTATTATTTTCTTGTACATTTGCATAAGAAACTTTAGGCTTGTATTCATCATATTCAGTATGTTTATCGTGATTTTCTTGGAATGTATATTTTTTATTATCAATGTCTATTGATTTAAATAGAAGGTAGTAAAGTCGTACCAGTTTTTTCAAGTCAATTTCCGAATTATTTGACCAAGAATTTTCATTACTCAAATCTTTTATTGATATTGTTCCTTTGTAAGTTTTTAACGCATTATTAATTATATCAAAGATAGAGACCTTATTATTGACTTCAATGTATTTCTTAGCTTTCTTAATCATTATAGAAACTATTTGTTGGACTCTTTGCCTACTTAGTTCATACTTTCCTGCAATATTTTGATAAGTATTATAATAACCATCTTCATGGCATAAATATTCTAAAAAAATAGTTTTATTCTTAGTATTACCCTGTTCAAAAGCATCAATAAACTCATATAAGTCTGTTATTGAATTATCAACAAAGTAAAAAGACATAATGTTATTAGTGATTTCATTAATCGTTGCTATACCGCAATTTTTTTCTGCTGTGATTGTAGAAGATTTTGTTAAAAGAAGTTGCTTTATCGTATCTATATTTAAATCAATTAAAATATTTAATGCCCTAACATTAAGATTTAGTACATGAATAGATTCTTCGCCTTTATATGAACCGTGCAGATCAATTACTTTAGGAAAATTATCCTTATCAGAAAACAGTGGCAATAAAACTAAAAGTTTTTCTGTTACCTCATTATAATAAAATTGATTAATATCAACAGGTTCTGTATCAGAGAAATCAACCAACTCCTGTGTATCAAGCTCATTATTAAAAAAAATGTTTTTAATATAATCTCTGCACTTCTCAAAAATTTCATTAACCATTATTACTTTTGCGTATTTCATGTCTAATAATTCTTGTGGATTTAATAGAAGTATTTCTCCTATTGTGTGAATACTGTAATTAAAAAGGACCTTATTTGCACTAATACTTAAGCCTAATTCTTCAATATGTATTTCTTCTAGCATTTTATTAGTTTTTTCATCTACTATGGAAAATATTGTTTTTAGACTTCTAAATCTGTTTGTATTGTCTAATATGTCCATTTTATTAACCTATAATCAATTGAACATTCCGTTAACCAAACAGTCAATAAGCACCTTTTCATAAATCCTCTTAATATTCTATTTTTATTGAATCAATAAATAATATTAATCAAGTTAGTGTCAATCATTATATTGTTTTATATTATATAATGTCTTAAAAAAACAAGAATAATGGAAGTACTGCTCTGAATATTGGTCATAATAATTCATTTATCCTCCAGTAGAGCAAAGATGTGGTTAAGGGAAATATTTGTCAAATTAAATTTGATGAATTTGGTTTTGAGTTTGGGTACCCACAAAAGATATTTTTACGATATTTTAAAATATTCTCAACTATTTTTCCAAGCCGGAACAATTTTCCGGAAACCTGTCCCTATAGTAAGTGTAAGGCTTGCAAGCATACGCAAATAAATATAACAGAGAGGAAAAAGAGATGAGAGCAAAATTTAAGTATGGGATTAAGAGTTATTCAGGGACACTAGATGGAATCAACTATGCGAACTATGCGAAGAGTGGAGTGGTAATTGGTAGAATGATACCGGAAAACAGAACGATAACAGCGGCAAATATTTCAATGGGTGAAAAGATGATTAAAATCAGCAGTCTATATGAGGCGACAACAGATCTTTATAAAGAGGATTTGTTAGCATATTCTAAGAAGATGTTTAGATTGAAACCATTCAGAAAGAACATTGCCGGCAATGGTTATAGTGTTTTTGTGAAAATGATTTGGGCAGCATCTAAAGATCCGGATAATCCTTTAGATATAATGTCATTAACAGCAGATGATTTAAATGTTGGGTCTTACGAGCAGATTGAAACTGTTAAGGTTGCTGTTGAGAATGGCTATCTTCCTAAGGTAAAGGATTATGAGCTTTTTGAAAATTCAGCAAGATAAGTATTAACCATTAAGGATGATCTTTAGGGGAAGCAATTCTCCTAAAGATTTTTGTTGTTTTCTCAGGCAAGGCTAAACATTAGGCAGAGGATATTTATTTTCACTAAGTATATTATTGAATTACAAAGTGTTATCTAATAAGAAAGATTTGTTTCATATTAAATATTACTTTACCTGTGAATTAGCATTACAAAAACATTTTGCTTTTGGCATATTCTTCTTGACTGAATCCGGTTAATTTATTTAATGGAATAGTTTTGGAATATTAGAAGAAAAGGAGGCATTTAATGGATTTTAAGTAGTACAATTGCGATAGTATATGTATCCCCAAGCTAATATTTGGATATTGCTTATTCAGGTTTAGAGAGTTATAGAGGGGTACAATTGCCTGTGGATCAACTAGTTAGTGCAAAACATGAGGTTATGATGCTTGGCTTTTCTCTTGGTTAGAGAATAGCAAACATCCGCTATACTACAAAGTATATTATCGATATTAAACAATTTAGCGAAAGGATGGATAATGAATACCATTAGCGCAACAAAAAACAGAGCAAATAAGAGTTATGACATTGAAGCAAAAGAGATTGGTAAGGTTAACATTAAATCAAGTTTAGGCGCAAAATATTTACATCTTCTTTTTAATAATCAAGATGCTGTATATACCCCTGTGATTCTTCGTAATATGATAACCAATAAGATTGATTTGAGTTTGGCAAATCAGGTAAGATTGGATTTTCAGAACAGGGAAGAATTTTACATTTACACTGCGTTGAACTCTTTCATCCCGGCAACTGATATTCAGGCTATTACCGAGATTAGAAGAGAACTAAGTAAAGTAAGAGAAGATTTGGTTGAAGCAAAAGAGAATAATGACTTGGGAAGAGTAGATTTCCTAGAGACTGAAGAGGAAGGGTTAGAAAAATACTTAAAAGAGTGCCTGAATAAGAACGGGGCAATAAAGAATTTAAACAACAATTCACGCAAAGATATTAGATCTATTTCAAGTGCGATAAATTGTGTTTTGCGAGAAATAGCTATGCAATCTGAAGAGTTAGCTTTCTTCATTGATCAGGTAATCATTAGAAATTCCAATCAAGTAAGAGTGGAAACTGATCGCTACACACATAAAATTACAAAATCTAATAATTTACATAACCCCATAGATTTATCAGGGGAAATCATTAAAGATAGTGGACAAAAACATACATTTTTAAATAAGCTTAAGGAGATTGATTCTCCGATATCAGATACTTTAATATTTTAACGACTCTTATTAAGAAGATTCACCTGTTTATAATAATTGATAAACAACCTTAACACTTGAGGGCGGAACATTTCCCGCCCTTTTTGTTTGCCCCTGTTTCGTTTAAACAATTAAAGAAGTCCACGATTCAACATGCATCAAATTCATGTACAGATTCTTCTTTTTTTTGTGGTTTGGTGTTAAACTCTTTCTTTCTTTTTTCACTTTTCACTTTTCACTTTTCATTTTTCACTTCTTCTCAAACACCCCGCAATCTCTAGAAGTACAATATTATTTGACAAATCATAACCACCGATTATACTTGTAATAAAGTAAGTTAAAACAAAAAGAGGAACTATTTATGGATAAAGTAAGAGAAAGGTTTTTCTATTTAAGAATGAAGTCTCTTGGCTATGAAGCTGCTGTTATTCAAGAAGAATTAGAGGTTAGTGAGGCAAAATTTAAGGAAATAGAGGCAGAGTATAGTCAAGAAGTTGCTACCACAAAACTCAAGATTGCAGAAACAAAAGGCATAGGCAGTAAGTTTATGGAGCTGACATCTTCTCTGTATGGATATGTTTCAGATCAAATGAAAGGTGTGCCGAGACCGCTTTTTGCCAAATCTCTGGATGGTGAGGTGATTAAACTTCCCAATCCACAAAATATTAGACCGACAAACAATGATTTCCGTGCTATTTTAGAGGGCAGAAGATCTGTAAGAGACTATTCTAGTGCTTCTCTTTCTAAAGATGAACTCTCCTATTTATTGTGGTTAACCCAAGGCGTAAAAGAGGTAAAAGAGTTGCAGGTAGGAAGTATCTCCTTGCGAACTGTTCCCTCTGCAGGTGCTACTCATCCTCTGGAAACATATTTGCTCATTAATAGAGTGGAAGGCGTAGAGCCCGGACTTTACTTTTATAATGCTAAAAAACATGATCTTGTTTTGGTTAATTCTGATGCTGATATTATAGATAAAATCTGGTTAGCCTGTAACCGCCAAGATATGATAAAAGATGGTGCTGTCAGCTTTATTTGGAGTGCTGTTCATTACCGAACTTCGTGGAGATATTCAGAAAGATCATGGAGATATCTGCATTTAGATGCCGGACATGCCGGTCAAAACCTTTATCTTGCTGCAGAATCTATTGGTTGTGGAGTTTGTGCAATTGGTTCTTTTGTTGATGAATTTATCAATGAGTATGTGGGGCTTGATGGTAAGAATGAATTTGTTATTTATGTTGCCGCTTTAGGTAAAAAGGCAGATGAGAAGTAGCAAACTTCTTCTCTTGCTTCTCCTCCTCTTTAATTTAAATTTCTTATGGAGTGAGAAAGTTGTCTATCATGATGACTTGGTGGAGATTATAGCTGATAAAAAAGATGAGTATTTGGCTCAAGAAATCATGGAGCATTTGCCTTCCTTAATTGGCAGGTTTCAAATGGAGATCGGGGTTTACCCTAAGTTTGTTGCCAAAGTTTATCTTAGCCATAACCAGCAGGATTTTCAAAATATAGTTGCTACTTTTGGGGGCATAACAGAGCATAGCAATGCTTTTTATAGTCGGCGCGATAGCGTAATTTATATTAAGAGCTTTGTTGAAATAGGCACCACAGAGAGCTTCTACCAAATTCTCCACCATGAATATATCCATGCTTTTATAGATTACCACCTGCACGATGTACCTCTGTGGTTTCACGAAGGAATGGCAGTTCATTTTTCCCGACAGTTCTCTACTAACATGGTCTATTCATTAGGTATGGATTATCTCTTAAGGAAGACACCTCATATCTCTACCATGGAGAGAAACTATCCCACAGATCAAGCCAGTCTTGCCACTTTCTATGCTAAATCTGCCATGGCAGTGAAATATCTGCATGAACAAGATAAACCCGGTTTGAGCCTGATGTTCAGAACGGATAAATCTTTTAATAAAGCTTTTAACCGGAGCTTTAAGAAATCTCAAGAGCTATTCTATTATGAATTTGAACAGGACTTCCAGAAGAAGATTATCCTGAATGCTGTTTATGTCGTAGGAACAATGCTGGGATTGATTTTCCCTGTTATCTTTATTTGGGGCTGGATTAGAAGGGCAACTCTTAAAAAGAAGCGAGATAAAAGCACACCGGAAGATGATGATTCTGATGAAGACATTATTATTACGTTGTAATAAATTAGCAATTAGCAATTAGCAATTAGCAATTGAAGAAGAAGAGCTTTCACACGAATTTACGCGAATTAAGAAGAATTAACACGAATTAATTGCATGTTGAACTGTTGAATCGTTGATTTGTTTAATTGTTTAATTGTTTAATTGTTTAATAGGCTGATATCGGTTGTGAGACCTCTTAAATCCCCTTGGGGAT
>JALNXV010000361.1 GCA_023230175.1 Candidatus Cloacimonadota bacterium | reverse complement strand
GAATCAGCCTGACAGTGAATGCAGGTGAGTTCTTCACCCTCCTCGGACCTTCAGGGTGCGGAAAGACAACACTGCTTAGAATGATTGCTGGCTTCAACACCATTGATGAGGGAACAATCGCCTTCGATGACAAAGTCATCAATGATATCGAAGCATGCAAGAGGGACATAGGCATGGTTTTTCAGAACTATGCAATATTCCCTCACATGACAGTCTTCGAGAACGTCGCATACGGCTTGAAAGCAAGAAAGATGGACAAGTCAATGATTCAGGAAAAAGTCAGGAATGCCCTTGAACTTGTCCAGATACAGGATTATGCGGATCGCAGGCCTGCACAGCTTTCCGGAGGTCAGCAGCAGAGAGTAGCACTAGCACGGGCAGTTGTGATAGAACCGACGCTTCTTCTGATGGATGAGCCTCTTTCAAACCTTGATGCAAAGCTCAGAGTCCAGATGAGATCCGTGATCAAGAAGCTGCAGCGAAGGCTTGGAATCACAACTATATACGTAACCCACGACCAGGAGGAAGCTCTGGCAATCAGCGACAGAATCGCAGTGATGAAAGAAGGAGTGATCCAGCAGGTAGGAAAGCCTGTGGACGTATACTGCAAGCCTGAGAAGCCTTTCGTCGCGAATTTCATAGGCACAGCAAATTTCTTCCATGCAAAGATCGATGGCAAGCATGCCATCATAGAGAAGTCATTGGAATGCAATCTTCCGCTAGTAAGGGATTTTCACGGCGATGCAATGATTTCCGCAAGACCTGAGCATCTGTTCTTCTCTTCGTCTGGTTTCAGCGGAACAGTTCAGCTTGCAACATTCCTCGGAGACTTCATCAGCTATGAAGTCGAACTGGATGACGGAACATGCATTCAGGTCAACACCTATGCAAAGGACATGAATGACATAAAGGAAACAGGAGCCCATGTTCATATAGGATTCGATGAATCCAAGGTTGCTGTATACAGCTCAGAGACAGAAGAGGTGCTTTCATGGTAAAGAATCAGGGTCTATTCAGTTTCTGGAACATGACGAAAGTCATTGTGCTCCTTTTTGTCCTGATGTTCCTTATCTATCCGTTCTCATCGATGATAATCAACAGTTTCCGCGAACCAGGGTCGAAGGCGTTCTCCCTTGAGAACTTCAAGACTTTCTTCAGCCTTCCTTATTACTATGAAACCTTGTTCCGCTCGCTGAAGATTGCTTTGATAACAATGGTGATCACCCTTATCGTCGGTCTTCCGATAGCTTATCTGATGACACGTTTCAACGTTGCAGGGAAGAAGGCGCTTCATATCCTGATGATCATTTCACTGATGAGCCCGCCGTTCATCGGCGCTTACTCATGGATCATTCTTTTCGGACGCTCTGGGGTCATTACGAAGCTTGTCGCAAGAATCGGAATAACAATTCCTACGATTTACGGGCAGGGAGGCATCATCATGGTTCTTTCGCTGATGATGTACCCATATATCTACCTTTACGTTTCTGGAGCCTTGGGAAGCATTGACAGCTCCCTCGAAGAGGCGGCAGAGAATCTGGGATCGTCCAAATTCAGACGTCTGCTCACGATCACAATGCCTGTTGTGCTTCCTTCGATTCTGGCTGGAGCGGTGGTCGTATTCATGACAGCCCTTGCCGACTTCGGCACCCCGATGCTGCTTGGGGAAGGCTACAAGGTCCTTCCTGTGATGATCTATGAGGAATACATGTCGGAAATCGGTGGCAATGCAAATCTTGCCAGCGCCCTTTCCATCGTGATTGTATTTCTGTCAACGCTTGTCCTGATGATCCAGCGCTGGATCATTGCCAAGCGCAACTATGTCATGACAAGCCAGAGACCGCCTGCTGTGATAGAACTTCACGGCTTCAAGCGTTTTCTTGCTTCATTCCCGATCTACCTTGTCTGCGCAATATCGATTCTTCCGCAGGTAACGGTTATCGTAACTTCATTCAAGAATACCAAAGGACCAATGTTCGTCAAAGGATTCGGGCTGGAGAGCTACAAGAGCATCCTCTACAGGCTGTCCAAGCCGATAGGAAACACATACCTATTCTCGATCATCTCGATTGTCCTGATTGTCCTCTTCGGAGTATTGCTTGCCTATCTGATCGTTCGCAAGAAAGGCCCTGTTTCATCGCTTCTTGACACTCTGGTAATGTTCCCTTATGTGATTCCTGGTTCTGTTCTTGGCATCTGCCTTCTCATCGCCTTTAACAAGAAACCGATAATCCTCACAGGGACAGCAATCATTTTGATTGTCAGCTATGTGATAAGGAAGCTGCCTTTCACTGTCAGATCATCGAGTGCGTTTCTCCAGCAGATGGATCCAAGCATTGAAGAAGCTTCGGTGAGTCTCGGAGTGCCGCCTTCAAGGACTTTCGTGAAGATCACAATACCGATCATGGCTCCAGGCATAATTTCCGGGGCAATTCTTTCGTGGATAACATGCATCAATGAACTATCATCATCAATAATGCTGTACACAGGAAAGACCGCAACCATCGCTGTGTCGATCTACACAGAAGTAGTCCGGAACAGCTTCGGCACTGCTGCCGCACTTGCCTCAATCTTGACAGCATCTACTGCAATCTCTTTAATTATCTTCATGAAGCTGAGCAAAGGGAGGGTTTCTGTAGTCTGATTCGCAAAAGGCTGTTTTCTGAATTATTCGTCTCGTTCATGGTTGTATCCATAGTTCCGATTCTTTTCCTAGGAATAGTTTCGATGATTGTATCGCAGCGGATAAGCCAGGTGCGAATCGAGAAGAGCCTTGGCTACAGCTGCCAAGCAACAAGCGAATCAGTGACTTCGCTTTTCGAGGAATTCTCAGAACGCCTTGAGTATTTCTGCAATGATTCTCAGGTGATTGAGGCTGTCTCATCCTCACGCTTCGATGATGATGCCAGGCAGCTTTTGTTCCAGAAGGCATCACTGCTTCTTGCAGGCCAGAATTCCAATTTCTCACTGCACCTTGTAAGCAAAGTGAACGGGCTCTCAATCTGCACCAAGGAGAAATCACTCCTCTACCTTCAGGAAGGATGGGGAATACTAAGGGCTCTGGATGAACAGAACGGTGCAGTCATATATCCAAACAGATTCATTGATGCAGACAATTCGCAGATCTGTGCTACCATTGCTCATGCGATAGAAGAAGAAGACAGCACCGGAACCGTCCTGGGTTATGCATTCATAGATGTTCCTCAGTCAAGCATAACTCAGCTTGTCAGTTCGGACATGAACATTGTGATGGCTCTGCTGGATGAAAACCAATACCTGATGATCGATCAGATTGGAATCGGAGAAGACAGCACTGCCAACTTCGTCATGGGCGACCAGAGAAGCAATGTTCCGGTTTCTTCTATTTCCGGAGAGATGCGCACATTCAAGGGGAAAGAATACCTGATCTCTTCAGAATTCTGCACAAATGAAGACTTCCTGCTCCTGTTTGCTGTTCAGTACGGCATGGTTTCAAGGAGCAACTCATACATAATGACCATAACCCTGATCATGGCTCTGATCAGTATCCTTCTCTGCCTTTTCTTCTCATACAAACTTGGAAACGGGTTTTCAAAGCCAATAGCCAGCATCCAGCAGACCATGGAGAAAGTTCAGGCCGGAGATCTTACTGCAAGAACTTCAGTCACCCGTTCTGATGAGATCGGCGACATCTCCAAGGCTACAAACAGGATGGTTGAGAATATAGAGCAGCTTTTCAATGAGAATCTTGAAAAGCAAGACAGGCTGCGTCTGGCTGAAATCAAGCAC
>JALNXV010000360.1 GCA_023230175.1 Candidatus Cloacimonadota bacterium | reverse complement strand
AGGTCATATTATGGGAATGGATAAAAAATACTCTCCATTTATGCACGATTATAATATATTTTAAGTATTTTTTTGAGATTTAACTTATTACAGAGTTTCTATTTTTATAGGGACTTTGTAATCTTTTACTTAATAAAGGGAGTCCTTGTCATCAAGAACTCCCAGTTTTACATGTTTTTAATCTAAACTATTTAGTTCTGTTTCAAGATTCAGGATATTATCTCGAATTGAAAGTAACATTTTTTCAATCAGGTTACAATTTTCTGTTATTTTTCGATTAACCTTACTTAGGTTGTCTCCTTCTTTTACTGATTGAGTTGTCTTTTGTTCAATTACTTTCATTGAACTCATCATAGTTGCAAATGATTCTGTTGTATAAGAAATTGAACCTGCGATTTTGTTAAATGATTCCAGACCGTCAGTACTGCTTTGAGATGCAATTTTTATTTGTTGAGTAACATTTTCTATCATATCGTGTATTTGGTTTGCATTTTCTGAAACAGAATTTGCAAGTATTTTTATTTCATCTGATATAACTCCAAAACCTTTACCAAAATCTCCTGCATGTACAGCCTGAATCTTAGCATTTAAAGCAAGAAGATTAGTTTGTGAAGAAATGTCATTTATTATCTCTGTAATTGAAAAAATATTTTTAATATTCTTTTGAATATCTATAATTTCATTAGAGGACGTTTTTATTTTCTCTTCTGCTACTTTCGATGTATGTACCAGATTATTTACATTGTCATTTTCTTTATAGACTGTTACGGAACAATCCTGGAATTTATTGTAAATTTCATTTAACATTTGAATTAACATAACTACACTTTGACTTTGATTGTTAATATCATCAAGCATAACATTTAATTTATCAATATCAGCCAACGAATCATGAATCTTTGCAGTAGCCTGATTGACAATTTCATTATGTTTTTTATGTGTATCTTTAATCTTATCTTGTAAATAGAAATGGCAATTATTAATTTTGTTTAAACCGTTAAAAATAGCAATAGCCATTGTTTCACAATCATTATAACCACAACTTGAGCAGTGTTTAAAATCTTCAGGTTTTGTTTTATTCATTTTTAAATAGATTTCTTTAAGTTGTTGGTCGTTTGGCTGTCTAAGGTTATTATTACTTTTAAGATTTATATATTTACGATCATATAGTCCGGGTTTCCAGTATTTATCGATATTTTTTCTTAAAATATCCTTTTCTTCTTCACTTAATTTATTATATTTATCAATCTGTTTTTGCATTCTTTTTTTAGTATAATATTCAAGTTCATCTAAATGTTTTTTATCATTGCTTGTACCTGGTCCTCCATTGCAACCTTTTTCGCAATTAAGGCAATCAATTATTAAAGGAGTGTGTCTCTTTTCAAGTTGCTCATACAATCCATCAAGATATTCATAAATCATTTCACCTTCAATTTTTCTTACATCCGGAAAGATTCCCGGCACTTCTCTGATAGCAGTTAAGAGTAAACCGCCCGGAGCTGAAAAGCCCACAGCTCTTTCAGCAGGTGGACTGTCATATTCGGTTTCTTTTAAACTGTTTATGTTAATCCTGTTTTTTTCTATATACTGTTCCAATCTATAGATTGTCAGATTATAATCACCTAGTGATGTTTCAATAAACTCACGTTTTTTGGCTACACAAGGAGAAATTATTATCACCTTATGATTTTTATATTGAGGGTAAAATTCTTTTACCATTTTTACTGTATGAAGCATCGGACTGTCTGCCGGAGCTAAATAAGGTAGTAATTCGGGCTTATAAATTTCTATATAAGAAACAATCGCAGGACAAGGTTGAGCAATTACCAGTTTTGGTTTTTTGGTTTTAACATACTCTAAATATGATTTAATAGTTAGTTCTGCTCCAAAACTTACATCAAATACTGCTTCAACTCCTATATTTTTCAATAAAGTATTTATTTTCAATTCATTATCAGGGAATGAAACCGCAATGGCAGGAGCAACAACAGCTATTGCCTTAACTCCTCTTTTCAGATCATCAAATGCTCTTTGTGAATCATCAACTAAAAATCTGGCATCGTGCCTACATGCATCAACACACCTCCCGCAACCTATGCATAAATTATCATTAATCGTTACGAAATCAAGACTTCCGTTATTACATAAGCTTACCGGACATACAGCAATACACTGATGACAGTTTACGCACTTTTCTTCATCAACATAGACAACTTTTGATAAATTCATTTCAACTCCCTTTATTGTTTTTTACAAATTTTTGTTTTGAGAAATATTTTGTCAAGTTTTTTATTTTTTTTCTTTGATCAAATTTGAACATATACACGATTTCGAACAGCACTTAATTCTAAATGTTCAAAATAATACATAGAGACATAAAGGATAACTGTAGATTTTGCAGTTACTTAATAAAAAAAATAACTATGGCACAATTAATGTTATTTATATAATAAAAAAATATTTGGAGCGAAACATGAAAAAAGCAATTATCAGAATTAGAATGAGCCAAGCTGATGCTCATTATGGTGGTAATCTTGTTGATGGAGCAAAGATGTTGCAATTATTTGGTGATGTAGCTACAGAACTTTTAATCAGAAATGACGGAGATGAAGGTCTCTTTGCAGGATATGAAAAAACTGAGTTTCTCGCACCTGTTTATGCTGGAGATTATATTGAAGCTATCGGAGAGATAGTTAAAGTTGGTAAGTCTTCACGCAAAATGTCTTTTGAAGCTCGTAAAGTAATTCAATCTTGCCCTAATGTAAGTGATTCTGCCGCAGAATTAATTGCTGAACCTATCATTGTCTGTCGAGCAGTAGGCACCTGTGTTGTTCCTAAAGAAAAACAAAGATTTAAACAAAATAAAGAAATAGCATAAAAACAATACAAAAGGGGAAACAATGAATTTTGAATTTTCTGAAGCACATAAGCTTTCGCAGAAAATGTTTAGGGATTTTGCTGAAAATGAAGTTAAACCAATCGCAGATATTATCGATGAAGAAGAAAGATTTCCTGAAGAAAATATCCCTAAAATGGCTAAATACGGAATCTTAGGGATCCCATTTCCAAGTGAGTTCGGTGGACAGGGCGCTGATAACCTTTGTTATGCAATGGCAGTTGAGGAACTTTCCAGAGTCTGTGGCACAACAGGAGTTATAGTATCAGCTCACACTTCGCTATGTGCTGCACCAATATATGAGTTTGGCACTCCTGCTCAAAAAGAAAAATACCTGATTCCGCTTGCAAAAGGTGAAAAACTTGGAGCTTTCGGACTAACAGAACCTAACGCAGGAACTGATGCAGCCGCTCAACAAACGGTTGCTGTTAAAAAAGATGACCATTATTTAATAAACGGTTCTAAGATATTCATTACTAACGCAGGTTATGCAGATATATATGTAATCATGGCTATGACAGACAAATCTGCCGGCACAAGAGGAATTTCAGCATTTATTTTGGAAAAAGATATGCCCGGTTTCACCATTGGTAAAAAAGAACTTAAACTCGGAATAAGAGGTTCAGCTACCTGTGAATTAATCTTTGAAAATGTTAAAATACCTCTCGAAAACCTTCTCGGTCAAGAAGGAAAAGGTTTTAAAATAGCGATGCAAACCTTAGATGGCGGAAGAATCGGTATTGCCGCTCAAGCTCTTGGTATAGCTCAAGGGGCTATCAATGAAACAATTCAATACGTAAAAGAAAGAAAACAATTCGGTAAACCAATCTCTGCTTTCCAAAACACTCAATTTCAACTTGCTGATATGCAAAC
>JALNXV010000029.1 GCA_023230175.1 Candidatus Cloacimonadota bacterium | reverse complement strand
AACAACTCATTGATATTTGCCTAAATGTAAAAGTTGATTATATACTATTAACCGGTGAAATACCTGACAAAGTATATAATTATGCACTATCTAAAAATATATCTAAACAGAAACTAGTTTCTTTAGGTGAAATAGACCCAAAAAAGGTTTATGATAAAGTTTATGAGTTAACAAAAAAAGAATCTCATATTGTTGGTATTGGTAATATTGCCGGTACCAGAAAATACGGAGCAAAAATTGTTAAATATTTTAAATCAAAATCAGAAAATAAATTATAAATTTGTAATCAAGGAGGCACAGTGATAGAAGCTGCTGTAGGTTTAGGTGTAATTTTAAGTTTATTATTTGCAGAATTATTAGGAGCATCTGCCGGAGGTATAGTTGTTCCAGGATATATAGCAATGTATTTACATCAACCAAATCAAATTATTGGTACTTTATTTGTAAGTATCTTAACTTGGGGTGTAATAAGAATTATTGGTTCTTTTACTTTATTATTTGGGAAAAGACGAATGGTGTTATCAATCTTAATTGGTTTTATTTTTGGATGGGCAAGTAGAAATATTATGTTTGTTAATACTACTATTCTTGATTTACAAATGCAATCAATTGGATATATAATTCCTGGTCTTATTGCAAATTGGTTCGAAAGACAAGGATTTATAAAAACTATTTCAGCTATGCTAATTGCAGCTGTTTTAGTTCGCTTAACTTTAATAATAATATCAGGAGGAGAGGTAAGTTTCAATGTTTAGACCTTCATTAAAAAATAATTGGTCATTAATAGGACTCGCTGTCTTAAGTATCGTCCTCTATTATATTGCTCAATCAAGTTATACTCATATACAATCTCCATGGTTTCAAGAAAAACTACAATCTGCTCAAAAGATGGATATTGCTCTTAAAATATTAAAAAATGAAAGTATAGATTTAGGTTATAATATTGATAAAATTAATGACCCCAATGAAACCGGTGTCGTTGGTACTAGTATATCTACTATAACTACAAGTCGTGGAACTTTATCTGAAAGACTAATAACTTTAAATCCAAACTTTTCAGCAGCAATGGTAGATATATTAAAAAAAGCTGATTTAAAAGAAGGAGATTATGTTGCAGTTGGCGTTACAGGTGCAAATCCCGGTGCTAACATTGCTTTATATTGTGCTTTAGAAACATTAAAATTAAAGCCAGTCATTATAACTTCAGTTGGAGCAGCAACTTATGGAGCTAATAGAGAACTGTTTACTTGGCTTGATATGGAGAAAACCTTATTAAATAATTCAATAATTTCATTTTATTCTGAATATGCAAGTATCGGAGGTTCAAATGATTTAGGTAGAGGTCTACCTCCTGAAGGAAGATTAAACTTAATTAAAGCTGTAGAAAGAAATAATAGAATCTTAATTAATGGTATTAATTTAGAAGATAATGTTAATCTAAGATTAGATGCATATACTAAATTGCTCCCTGAAGGTGAAAAATATAAAGCATTTATAAATTTAGGTGCAGGAGTTGGTTCTGTCGGAAGTCTTGTAAATGCAAAAATTATCACAACGGGGATTAATAAACGTTTAGGTGAAAAATCATTTAATGAACCGGGTGCTATGATGTTTTTCGCTAAGAAAAATATACAGGTAATTCATTTATATAATATCAATAAAATTATTTCTGATTACAAATTACCAAAAAATTCTTATCCATTACCTAAACCGGGAACCGGCTCATTATTCTCTACAAAAATTAATAATGTATTAGTTGCATCAATCTGTTGGATTGTTTTATTAGGGGCTATTATTTCTGTAATTATTTACGATAGAAATGATAGACATTTTACAAGTAATATAATCGATCCCGACGAAGAGCTATAAAAGGAGGCTTGTTATGATTAAAAACTTAAAATTAATTATTTGCATTAGTTTTGTGTTTGCGTCAATAAATCTATTATCACAAACTAAAACTACTTATTACCCCTTGAATGTCGGAAAACACTGGTCAAAAAGAATTGTTACAGAAGTAGAAAATAATAAATCTCTAAAAAGATATTATTATCGTCCTAATAGATTTGAAAGTATGGAATTAAAATGTGAAGATAATACAACAATTCAATTAAGAGCGATGTTGAAAGAAAAAGCTGATAAATTAGATTTTTCAATAATTATTGAAAATCAAGAAACTAAATATACTTTAAATATAATGAATAACGATAATAAATACTATTATGCAGATCCAATAAATATTAATATCCCTTCTAATGTTAATAGTATCCGGGTTAAAACAAGAAACCCTAATGCTTATTTTAGGCATTATAGATTTAAAACTACAAAATTACAACCTATTACAAAACTCATTAATCCTGAAACTTATCATAAAAGCTATACATTAACATCATCAGAAACTAAAAGTGAATATTTTTCATCAACTGAACAGACATTTTTAACTTATAAAATAACTAAAGATGGTGATGCTTATTTTTTTGTAAGAAGCATTAAAGATAATTCTGCCGGAGCAACTATAGATATATTTTTAAATAATGATATTTATAAAACCATCGTATTGTCAAAATCCACTTCAAAAGATTATAAAATTGATAATCAAGAAGTGTCTTTAGGGAAAAAAATAGAAATTAATAATTTAAAAGAAAACGATATTTTAACAATAATACCAAAAACTAATCACGAAATTATAGTTAGAATGTTTTTAACCACTCAACCAAATTAGTGAGGAAAAAATGTACAAGTATATCTTAATTTTAATCATATTAGTAAGTTTTTATTCATTATCATTATCAAGCACTACATTATCTTTAAAATATGGATTTCAATATGATAATAATGTTTTTAATTTATCAGATAGTGATATAAATAGGTTTGAAGATGGTTTTGCATATAATTATGTTGAAAGCTCTGATGATTTAGTTAATGATATCCAAATAGGCATTTCTAATACTTACCGTTTTGACCAACTTAGATTATCTCCATTTATTAAAACCACTTACTCTACGAAATTTAATAATAATGATAAAAATTCATTATCATTTCTTATCGGGTCTTATAATAAATGGAATAATTTACGATTTAATATTTCATACGGGTATTATCCTCAAAATTATCTAAGAAAATATACAGATACTGATGGAACAAGTGATTATGAAAAATTTGAATATAAAAAGAATTTATATCGTTTTACAACTTCTTATCGTTTCAATAATTTAATTTATCCTCATTTTTACTTAAAATATGAACAATATCATCATAATAAATATTTTACAGAATATGACGCACCAGCTTTAACCTCAGGCTTTGGTTGGAAATTTATTACTAAGTATTTAAATATCGATTTATTCTACTATTATAGAACTTATAATGTAGAATCAGATAATGATAATATTCAATATCTTATTGAAAATGAAAAAGATGCATCTTATGAATCTAATATTTATGAGATTAAATTAAAGTCTAAAAAATATTATTCAATTTTAGCAGATTACAGAATTTATAGTGGTTTTAAACTAGAAAACAGATATTTTCAATCTGACAAACCATTAATTCTTGATCCTTATCATTCAACTAGAACTGACGTTATTTCAACTATTAACATTGGTTCAGACCTATGGGTTGCAAAAAATTTAAATTTTAATCTTGACTTTAAATATAGATTTCGTAATGTAAGCTCCGATTATGAAAATGTAATCAAATCCAAAGAATATGAAAAATTCCAAATCAGTACATCAATTGAATGGAGTTTTGATATGTTTAATTGAAAGGAGTAAGCATTTATGATGAAAGTCGAAAAAGAAAGAAAGAGAATAAGAGAATTTTTGGATCTTGTAGATAATGATAAATATGATTTAAGAAAGTATTCAAAACCGGTTCTCGTTTATTATATTGATGAAACAAAAAAAGTAAAATATTCTCTTTGGGAAAATGATCTCTTAGAACGCTTTGGTCTAAGTAACGTCGATGGGTGGGACTATGAAGAAGATATCTCATTTTGCCCTGATTGGGTTGAAGATGAAGAGGATGATGATTGGGATGACGATGATGATGACGATTTTTAAGTCATAAAGATTTTTAAACAGGTTCAATTGAACCTGTTTTTTTTGATTATAAAACCCTATTCTAATGTATATAATTATTATTGCAATAATACTTATTGTAGTATTTACAATTAAACCTCTTCGCATAAATAAATTTAATTTAGATATGATTAGTACTCCTATTGTTATATTTATACTTCTATACTTGTTTAAATTTATCCCAAATGATACAATAATTGAAGGAATTGTTGGATACAAATCTCTAAAACCTTGGGAAATATTAATTATATTCTATTCAGTGGCTTATGTAAGTATAAGTGTCGATTTATCCGGAATATTAGATTATTTTTCATATAAAATTGTCAAATATGCTAAAGGAAAAGGGGTTTTACTTTTTACATTAATTTATTTATTTGCTTGCTTATTAACGGTGTTTACATCAAATGATATTGTAATTTTAACACTCACACCAATAATATTTTATCTTAAAAAACATGCAAATATTAATATCATTCCATTACTATTCGCAGAATTTTTCGGAGCAAATACTGCAAGTATGTTTTTATATATAGGTAATCCAACAAATATTATTATTGCAAACTCTTTAAACATACCTTTCAATGAATATTCAAGAATTATGTATATTCCTTCAATTACAGCAACTCTATGCAATTATGTAATTTTATTATTATTCTTTAAAAACAAGATTACAAAAAAGTATTATTTAAATCAAAAATCATATATAAAATTAAGAAGTATATATGATGCAATTATTAGCCTTTTATTGTTGATTACAATGTTGATTATATTACTATTTTCTGATTCATTACATTTAAAAATTTGGCAAATCACATTATTTTTTGCTTTAATATATTTTCTTGAAGACATCATAATATGGATTTCATATACAGCCAAAAACTCACAATTGTATAAAACTGAAATTAGTAATGATTTAAAAAAATCTTTTAGTTTTTTCGGATTTTACGGAGAAAGAAATGATTTTATTGTAATTTTTAAAAGAATGCCTTGGAAATTATTGCCATTTATTATAGTAAATTTCATACTAATTTCATCATTAAAGAAATATGGATTAATCAATACCTTAAGCCAAAATTTATCAATAATAAGTGATTCATTATTTATTAACATCATTATATATGGATTTTCCGGATTTATCTTAACAAATTTAATTAATAATCAACCAATGTCAATTTTATTCAGCAATATATTGTTAAATGAATCAAATAATTTATCAAATATCGTGTATTATGCATCCGCTTATGCAGTTATTATTGCCAGTAATCTAGGTGCTAATTTATCTTTAATTGGCTCTTTAGCCGGATTAATGTGGGAAAAAATACTAAAGATAAAAAATTTAAGAATAAATTATATTGTTTTTCTTAAAGTTGGATTATCTATTACGCTTATTGTCTTTACATTAACACTCATAACATTATATTTTGTAATTAAATTTTTAAATTAATCTTGACAATTCTCAGCTTTTAATTAGATTAATTATAGTGGAGGTAAACAATGTATATTAAATTAATTATTTTTTTAGTTTTTTGTATGTGTACAATTTTATTTGCAACAGAAGAGAACGTAAATGAGATATTCAACAATATGGAAAAGATTAAATTAACTGATATTTACGGAATACAATTAGGACATTCTCATAGCGTTGAAGGTACAGGTGTTTCAGTTATTATATGCAAAGATGGAGCTACCGGAGGAGTAGCCGTTAGAGGTGGAGCCCCGGGTACAAGAGAAACAGATTTGTTAAATCCTATGGAAATGGTCCAGAAAATTCATGCAGTAGTTTTAGCCGGAGGAAGTGCTTTTGGTCTTGATGCATCGAGTGGTGTAATGGAGTATTTAGAAAATCATAATATTGGTTTTGATGTCGGGGTAGCAAAGGTTCCTATTGTTTCAAGTGCTGTTTTATTTGATTTAACCTTTGGAAATCCAAAAATACGTCCTGATAAAGAAATGGGACTCCAAGCTTGTATAAACTCAGAAAGTTACAATGAAGATATTCAAGGGAATATAGGTGCCGGTTATGGAGCAGTTGTAGGTAAATATTTTGGATTAGAATATTCTATGAAAAGCGGATTGGGGACATCAGCTTACCAAATTGGAGATTTACAAATTGGAGCTATTGTTGCTGTAAATTGTCTTGGAGATGTAAAAAATCCAAGAACTAATGAATTTATTGCAGGAGCTTATGATAGAAAGCAACACATATTTTTAAATACTGAGCAATTAATGATAGATAATTATAAAGACTTAAAAGATCCCTTTAAAGGAAATACTACAATCGGAATAATTATTACTAATGCGAAATTAGATAAAGCACAAGCAAATAAACTTGCCTCAATGGCACACAATGGATTTGCACGTACGATTTATCCATCTCATACAATGTATGATGGTGATACTATTTTCTGTTTAGGTACTAATCAAGTTAATGTTGATATAACTCTTTTAGGGATGTTATTAACAAATACAATGGAACAAGCAATTCTAAACGCTGTTACTAACGCTGAATCACTGAAAGATACTCCTTCCTACAAAGAAATCAATAAATGATAATATCAATTTTAAAAAATAAAAAAAATCAATTTTCACTTTGGCACAATTTTTGCCATTTTAAAAATTTTCATTGACAAATAATTAGAATAATATAATAATAACCCTATATGAATAATAAAATAGTTGTTGATAAGTTAGTTAAAATTTACGGAAATCGTAAAGTTGTTGATGGAGTTAGTTTTGAACTTCACCAAGGCGAAATTGTAGGCATTTTAGGACCAAATGGAGCCGGTAAATCAACCACATTTTATATGATTTTAGGCTTAGCAAAACCTAATAATGGTAATGTATTTTTTAATGAAATTAATATTACTAAAAAACCTATGTATAAAAGAGCTCAACTTGGGATGGCTTATTTAGCTCAAGCCCCATCAATATTTCACAAGCTTTCAGTAGAACAAAATATTATGGCAATTTTAGAAACCTTAAAAATATCTAAAACTGAAAGAAAGTTAAGATTAGAAGAAGCTTTAGAAGACCTCAATCTTACAAGCTTAGCTAAACAAAAAGCATATACTTTATCTGGAGGAGAACGAAGAAAATTAGAAATCACAAGATCATTAGTTACAAATCCTTCTTTTTTGTTAATGGACGAACCTTTTGCCGGAGTTGATCCATTAGCTGTTGCTGATATTCAAGATATAATCAGAAAACTTCGAGACGAAAAGAATTTAGGAATACTTATAACTGATCATAATGTAACTGATACACTTTCAATTGTTCAAAGAGCGTATGTAGTTTTCAAAGGGAAAATTTTAATTTCCGGAACTTCTAAAGAACTTATTAATGATCCCGAGGCACGTAAAGTATATCTTGGTGATCGTTTTTTAAATCCAATTTTTGAGTAAAAATGAATAATAAAATTCAACAAATCACATCTTTACGACAAACACAAGAACTTAGCTTAAAGCCTCAAATGATTCAATCTCTAAAAATGTTAACATTGCCAATGTTAGAATTAGAAACTTTACTTAAACAAGAGATAATAGATAACCCAATGCTTGAAATGAAGGAAGATTGGGAAGAAGATAATGAAGAAAAACAAGAAATTGAAGCAAATGATAATGATGAAATAAAAGAAACACTTCAAGAAGCAAAAGAACTTTCAGAAATTTTAGATAGTTGGAATGAGTTTCATAGTGATTCTCAAGTTAGATCAGCTTCTACCGAAAGTGAAGATGATACAAAGTATGAAGATTTTTTACAAGTTGAAGATAATTATAAACTTGATTTTATTAATCAATTTGACAAATATCGTCTTCAAGATTTTGAATATAATTTCATATATGATTTAATAGATAATTCTAATGCTTATGGTTTTTTACCTTCAGATTTTGATATTTATGCTTTAGCTTTTGAGTATAATATTGATTCTCAGATCGCTGATGAATTACATACTCTTGTCTTAAGGACTTTCCCTAGAGGTATAACAGCCCGTTCAATTAACGAATGCTTATATAACCAACTTGAAGAGTATGAATTAAATGATAAACTTTTAACCTCAATAATATTAGAAGATTTTGATTTACTTATACATAGAAAATATTCACAACTTGCAAAAAAATATGACGTTTCTGAAAACGATATAATTTCCTGTAGAGATAGAATTGCTAAACTTGATCCTAAGCCGGGAATGCGTTTAAACTCAGGAAAACCTCAATATATTGTTCCTGATTTAATTGTAATTAAAATTGAAAATGATTTTGAAATTATCATTAATGATTTTAATATACCTAAAATATCACTAAGTAGAAGCTATCAATCTATACTCTCAAAAATGGGGAAAAATAAAGAAGCCGTTACTTATGTGAAAAATAAGATCAATTCAGCTAAGTTTTTAATTAAGTCTGTTTTTTTAAGAAACAGAACTCTTGAAAGAGTAATGAGGTCAATTATTAATCATCAAAAGAATTTCTTTTATAACTCATCAGGAACCTTAGACCCTTTAACTTATGCTGTCATAGCTGACGATTTAGGTGTTAATGAGTCAACAATATCAAGAGTAGTAAATTCAAAATATGTAGACACTCAGTTTGGTATTTTTGGATTAAAAGATTTCTTTTGTTCAACAGCAGGAAAAGATAAAAATTACGAAGCAGTATCACGTCAAAATGTGCAACAACAAATTGAAAAACTTATTAACGATGAAGACCCCTCAAACACACTTTCAGATCAAGAAATTGTTGATATTTTGAAAGAAAGAGGCATAAGTGTTTCAAGACGTGTAATAGCAAAATATCGTGATGAACTACAAATACCAAATAGCAGATTAAGGAGAAAATAATGGAACACTTTCAAACTGTTGTAATAGGTGGTGGCCCAGGTGGATATGAAACAGCTATTCGATTTAATCAATTAGGCATTAATACAGCTTGTATAGAAAAGGAACGCTTAGGTGGAGTTTGTCTAAATTGGGGTTGTATCCCCACGAAAGCATTAGTAAAAGTTGCCGATTTATACCATGAAATGAGAAACGCAAAGGAGTTTGGATTAGAAAATTTTGAATCTGCTCTAAATTATGAAAACATATACAATAGAAAAAATATTGTTGTTGAAAAATTAGTGAGTGGTATTGAGTTTCTATTTAAAAAAAGACAAATCCCAAATATAAAAAAAAATGTAAAAAAAATTGAAAAAATAGATAATATTTTCTACATCACTTCTGATGATGATTCTGTAATTTGTACAGCAGATTATATTGTAATAGGAACAGGATCTATTCCCAAGGAATTAAGCTTTTTGCCTTTTGATGGAGAAATAGTTTTGTCTTCTAACCATATATTATCTTTAAAAGCTTTGCCTAAAAGTCTTGCAATTGTAGGTGGTGGTGTTATTGGATGTGAATTTGCTTGTATTTTTGCTCAACTTGGAGTAAAGGTTGACATTATAGAATTTTTACCAAATATAGTACCAACTGAAGATATTGAGATTTCCAGAAGATTAACAATGTCATTAAAAAAACTTGGAATATCTATTCATACTAATACAGGTGTTAATGCGGGGAAGAGGCTTGATAATGAAATTGAATTATCTCTTTCTAATGAAAAAACGATAATAGCTGAAAAAGTTTTAGTTAGTGTAGGGAGACAACCATTCTTTGATATTGAAACTAAGAATTTTGTTATCAGTAACGAAAAAGGATTTATTCAAATTGATAATGAATGTAAAACCAACGTTGATAAAATTTACGCTATTGGTGATATTACAGGTAAATTAATGTTGGCACATACTGCCAGTAAACAAGGACTTTTAGTCGCAGATATTATTGCAAACAAAATACTTAAAACTCAAAGAAAGCTCATAAATATTGATTATGATAATATTCCAAATTGTATCTTTACTAATCCGGAAATCGCTTCTTGTGGATTATCTGAACAACAAGCAAAAGATAGATACCAAAATATTAAAATTGGAAAATTTCCTTTTGCTGCTAACGGAAAAGCATTAGGTATGGGAGCTACCTTAGGTTTTGTTAAGACAATTATTGATGCTGAAACTGACTTAATTATTGGGGTACATATTATAGGTCCTTTAGCAACAGAATTAATCGCTCAAGCATCAATATTAATTAATACTAAAATTAAAGTATCAGAATTCGCTAATATAATATATGCACATCCTACTATTTCAGAATGTGTTATGGAATCTATTGAAGACACTCATAAACTTGCAATTCATACAATTTAAAAAAAAAGTTTACAAATTATGAAAAGCAAGTTATATTATAATAAGAACATATAAGAAAGGGGTTGATTATGCAAATCACCATAACAGCACGCCATTTCGAATTAACAAAGGCTATCAGAGATTTTGTTGAAGAAGCTTGTGAAAAACTTACCCGTTACTTTGATCACATTATTAATATCCATATGACTCTTGGTCTTGAAAACAGCCGTAATATTGTTGATGTCTCTCTACACGCTTCAAAATTCAACTTACAAGCTCAAGCTGAAGCTATGGATATGTATGTCGCAATTAATGAAGCTATCGATAATATGGAAGCTCAAATTAAAAAACTCAAAGACAAAGTAACAGATCATCAAAAAAGACGAATTAAAGATGATCCCAAATTCGTTTACGCTAATTTATACGAGCATAATGCTCAAGAAAAAACTAAACGAGTTGTTAAAACAAAACGAATGGTTGCTGATACAATGTCAATCAATGATGCGATTGATCATTTTTCTGAAATAGAAGATGATTACTTCATTTTTAAAAATTTAGAAACTGATCTTATCAATGTCTTAGTTAAAAAAGATAAAGACTTCTTTAAATTATTAGAACCCTAATACATTAAATTAATAATTATATAGCAACGAGAAATTCGTTGCTATATTTTTTAAAATTTAACTAAGTTTACATAATATGGATTATGAGGTTAAAGAGGTATTCGTTTACTATCATATTGAATGTCGTTTTGACTTTAACTTAGTATTCTCTAAATTGTATGTGTTTATATCTATGGGTTATCTTCACTCCATCATTATTATCCGGACTTTCACAGCAAACACGTTCAGTAGTCGAATAAATAACAGTATTTCCTTTTAATTTTAAAAAGGTTACTAATTTAAAGGTAGCTCCAAAATCACCTTGTACTAAAAAAATATCTTCGCTATTAGAATTAGCTTCAATCCATCCGGTAAATGGTGATATATCTATTTCTAAAATATGAGGATCAATATTTGACCATTTATATTGTAAACAATTAGGTAAATAAATATATCTATCTATCGCCCATTTTTCCATTAGTTCTTTTTCTTGTATATCATTTAATCTATGGGAAAAAAACAGAAATATTTTTTTCATATTAACCTCTTTTTTATGTAATATCTATCCCTACAGGACAATGATCAGACCCCATTACCTCTTGTAAAATGTATGCGTTTTGAACTTTTGCCATAAATTCATTATTTACAAAAAATAGTCAATCCTCCACCCTACATTTCTTGGTCTGGCACCAGCTCGATATGACCACCAGGAATATTTTTTAGGAGTTTTGTCATAATATCTAAAAGTATCAGTATAATTATGAGAAATAAACTTATCAATCCATTCTCTTTCTATGGGTAAAAATCCTGAAGTTTTTGAATTTTCTTTAGGGTTATCTAAGTCAATTTCAGTATGTGCAGTATTATAATCTCCACAAACAATAATATTTTTCCCGCTTTTTCTAAGGGATTCAATATGTATTAAGAATTGATCGTAAAAATCAAGTTTATATTGCAATCTTATATCGTCCTTTTGACCGTTAGGAAAATAAATATTAAACAATATAAAATCTTCATATTCTGCTTGAATAATTCGACCTTCATCATCAAATTGACTATCCCCAATACTATAAGAAACATTTAAAGGTTTCTTTTTTGTAAATAAACATACTCCTGAATAACCTTTACGTTCGGCAAAGCTCCAATATTTATAATATTGTTTTAAATTATATATTTCTTCAGGAATTTGCTCTTCTTGTAATTTTGTTTCTTGCAAGCCTAATATATCAGGATTATATTCATCAATAAATTTTAAAAAATCTTTTTTTAATACAGCTCTTAATCCATTTACATTCCAAGATAACAACTTCATTTTAGACTCCTATTTTTTCACAGTATTGATTAATTGGACAAATATCACATTGTGGCTTTATCGGTTTACATAAATTTTGCCCAAAAGCAACCAAGATGGAGTTATAAATTTTCCAATATTTGACAGGTAAAATTTCACGTAATTTCATTTCAGATTCATAGGGAGTATTAGTTTTAATAAATCCGAGACGGTTGCTTATTCGATGTACGTGTACATCGACACACATAGCAGGTTTATCAAAAGCTAGTATCATTACTAAATTTGCAGTTTTTCTACCGACTCCCGGTAATTCAATTAATTCTTCAATAGTTTGAGGTATCTGACCATTAAATTTATCCTTTATTACTTTTGGTATTTTACTTAAATATAATGCTTTTTGACGATAAAACCCAATTGGATATATTAATTCTTCAATTTCTTTTACTGAATAATTGTTAAAATCGTCAAAATTTTTAACTTGCTTAAATAATTTACTTAGTACTTGAGCGGTAGTTTTATCCTTTGTTCTAGCTGATAAAATAGTACCAATAAGAATTTTAAAGGGATCATTACTTTGTATCTTAATTAGATCAATTATTGGCGTATGAATACTTTGAGTATATAATTTTAAAATTTCTATAACTTTCGATATAGTTTTATTATTCATTCAGTAAGTATCTTTCTTTAATAATATACCATTCATTACTCTCAAGAAACTTAAGTAAAAACTGATTAATAGGATTAAAAATTTGAGAGTTTTTAGGAAATGCAATAGCAAAATTATCTTCAATATCACTTTCAAATATTATCTTAAGCTTATACTTATTTTTAATCAATTCAGCATAACTATTTTCTAACATTAGTAATTGAATTGAATCTGATGATAATAAATTTAACATTTCTTCAAGATTATCTGTTTTAATAATCTTATTTGCTGATAATTTATGATTTTGCACAAGAGTGTTTTCTAAAAATAATTGAGACCCGGAATTCCTGAAAACAGCAATTTTATAATTTGAAATTGTATCAAGAGAATCAATAGTGATATTGTGTGATTCATTTGTTAAAATTACTTGCTTTGCTGAATAATAGGGTACGGAAAAATCAAATATTTTTTTTCTTGAATTTGTTACAGTTATACCACTAATGGCAATATCTGTTTCTCCTTTTTCAAGGCTTTCTAATAATTGATTAAAAGGTAGTTCTGTAAAAGTAACCGGGACTTTAAACTTTGAAGATATACTTTTAATTAATTGTATATCTAAGCCATCAAGAGTATCATTAATCGTATATTCAAAAGGAGGAAAGTCCGGACAAACGGCAACATTGATTTCTTCAATTTTTAATGATTTTGTACATCCGAATAATAGTAGTAATACAGATAAGAATAATACTATCGTAATTTTTTGATACATTCAATCCTCATATAATTTATTATTTATATTACATCATAAAAAGTGTAAAAGGCGGTAAAAACCGCCTTTAAGATTTATAGTTTTTCTACTTTTAAGGAAATATCAATACCATTAATATCCCATTGCTTCATTTCATCGTTTACTTTATCACAGGCAATAATCTCATTTGTTAATGTTTCAGCACAAATATAATCTTTAAATTCAGCAAAAACATCCTTAATTGCTTGAGAACCATAAAAACTCACTCTAACTCTATCCATAATATCAAAATTATTTTCTTTTCTTGTAAATTGAATTTTATTGACAAGTTCTCGAGCGTGACCTTCTTTAATAAGAGTTTCAGATAATTGTGTATTTAGTACGACAAATTCACTATTATAATTTTCAAAGGCATAACCTGCTTTTGGTAAAATTGATATAAAGATATCCTCATCAGTAAGTTCATAGTTACTATTATTTATTTCAAAGCTATATTTCTTACTTTCTTTTAAAGAATTTATTACGTTTTGAATTTTAATATTAGAAAGAAAATCACCAATTAATTTTACGTCTTTACCATATTTTGGACCAACAGTTTTAAAATTAACTTTTGCTTGCCATTCAACAAGACTATTATTATCAGGTAATAACAATATTTCTTTTACATTAATTTCTTCTTTTATTAAATCCTCCATACGTCTAACAACATTTTGATGTCTTTCGGGTACATAAAGAGATTGTAATGTTTGACGAACCTTTATTTGAGCTTGATTTCGTGCTGCTCGACCCATAGTTATTAAATCAATAATCGTCTGCATTTCGGTTTCTAAAGCTACATCAATTTGAGAACTATCAGAAACAGGATAATCATTTAAGTGAACACTTTCATCAAAAGATATGCCAGTATATATTTCTTCAGCGATAAATGGTGCAAAAGGAGCTATTAATTTTGATAATGTTATTAATACTTCATAAAGGGTAAGATAAGCTTCTTTTTTATCATTGGTTAATGACATAGCCCAATATCTTCTTCTACTACGTCTAACATACCAATTACTGACTTCGTCAATTACAAATCGTTGAATTACTCTTAAACTTTTTGTGAAATCATATTTCTCATTAAAATCAGTAACTTGTGCTATCAGAGTATGTAATCTTGAATACATCCATTTGTCAAGTTCTGAAGATTTGGTATGTTCACTAAGATGTTCTTTAGCATTAAATTTATCAATCTCTGCATAAGTAATAAAAAATGAATATACATTTTTAAGAGTACCAATAAATTTTGAACTAATTTCCTCAACACCTTTAATGTCAAACTTAGTAGGAGTCCAAGGAGGAGAAACGTGTAACAAATACCAACGAATAGCATCTGCCCCATATTTATCCATTAATTCCATTGGATTTACACTATTACCTCTTGTCTTAGACATTTTCTGACCGTTTTTATCAAGTATTAAATCATTAACTAAAACGTTTTTGTAAGGACTTTGTCCTTTAATAAAAGTAGAAATAGCTAAAAGTGTATAAAACCAACCGCGTGTTTGATCAATACCTTCACAAATGAAGTCAGCCGGAAATAAGTCGGTATCAAAAATATCTTTATTTTCAAATGGATAATGCCATTGAGCAAAGGGCATAGAACCACTATCAAACCAACAATCTATAACTTCAGGGGTTCTACTCATATTTTTTTGACATTTAGGGCACTTTATAACAATATTATCAACATAAGGTCTATGTAATTCTATATTTTCTGGTACAGGTTTACCATCAATTGTTTTTCCTTTTGTTATCAGTTCTTTTATTGATCCGATACTTTCAAGTTCTCCACATTCTTCACATTTCCAAATATTGAGAGGAGTACCCCAAAATCTATCTCTTGAAAGTGCCCAATCAACATTATTTTCTAACCATTCACCAAATCTCTTTTCTCCAACAAAATTTGGGTACCAGTTAACTTGATTATTATTAAAAATCATATTATTCTTAAATTCACTTGTTTTAATATACCAAGTTGAACGAGCATAATAAATAAGGGGACTTTTGCATCTCCAACAGAATGGATAACTGTGAATTATCTGTGCTCTTTTATATAAAAGGTTTCTATCTTTTAAATTTCTAATGATGGCTTTATCTGCTTCTTTTACAAATAAACCTTGATAATCTGTAATTTCTTCAGTAAATTTACCCGCATCATCTACCGGCTGAATAAAAGGTAAATTATATTTTCTACCAATGGTATAGTCATCTTGACCAAATGCCGGAGCTGTATGAACTACACCGGTTCCATCACTCATTGTAACATAATCTCCGCAAGCGATATAAAATGCTGATTCTTCAGGAGTAATATATTTAAAAAGCTGTTCATATTTTTGAAATTGTAAATCAATTCCAAGACATTCTTTAATTATTTCAAACTCACCATCGAGTACATTGAGTCTATCTTTTGCTAAAATTAAATATTCTTCATTATGTTTTACTTTTACATATTTTTCATTTGGATGAACCACTAATGCGACATTAGATATTAGCGTCCATGGAGTCGTAGTCCACGCTAAAAAATAAGTATCATCCATATCAATTGATTTAAATTTAACAAAAACTGATGGATCTTCAACGTCTTGATATCCTTGAGCTACTTCGTGTGAAGACAAAGGTGTACCACAACCGGGGCAATAAGGAACTATCTTATGACCCTTATATATCATATTTTTATCGTAAAATTGTTTTAATATCCACCAAACTGATTCTATGTAGTTATTATCAAGTGTAATGTAAGGATTGTCTAAATCAATCCAATATGCCATAGTTTTTGTCATTTCTCGCCATTCTTTTTCATAAGAAAAGACAGATTCTTTACATTCTTTATTAAACTTTTCTATCCCGTAATTTTCTACTTCTTTTTTATTTTTAAGATTAAGTTTTTTTTCAACTTCAATTTCAACAGGCAGTCCATGAGTATCCCATCCGGCTTTACGCTTTACTTGATAACCTTTCATTGTTTTATAT
>JALNXV010000359.1 GCA_023230175.1 Candidatus Cloacimonadota bacterium | reverse complement strand
CTTCTTCTTATCAGATTAATTTTATCATTGTCTAATTTATTGCAATCAAAAGCATTATAAATGATTGATACTTTGTTCTTTTGAATTTTGATAAGACTATTTATGTTATGATATGAAAACTTAGAATTAAAAATAAAATGATTTGTAAGGGCTGATATTAATATTTTATCAGTATTATTAATAGTCCCAAGACTATTGTAACATACATAATTAAATATATTAGGTATTCTTTTAAAAAATGCTGAGATTCCTGTCAAGTAAAGATCATTTTTAGAAAAATTAATAACTACGTCAATACTGTTTTTTTTTAAGATATTATAAATTTTTATTAATAGAATGGGATTGAATAAAAATATATTCTTTAATCCCATTAAATTATTTCGGTGTAAGGAATTTTTATAAAGATTAGATCTCTTATCTGTTAATAATAAGAAATTATGTCCTCTGTGTTCAAGTTCTGCGTATACATTTTGGTGCCATTGATTTGAGAGTTTATCACTAAAAAGATTTGATATCAGTATATTCAAGGAGTAAAAGCTCCCATTTGGTAAATAATTTCTTGTAAAGGAGTTGCCATTGTTTTCATCACGTTGTTTGTATTTTTTAATAAATTATAATCATTATCTCTGATTTCAAATTTTGAAGAATTCCAACTTTCTGTTGAAAATATAATATAATTGTCATTTGATATTAATGCACCGTCATTCCATCCGGAAGAGAAAACAGGTTTGTCGTGATGAATCAATAGGTTGATACCGCAACTATATACATTGTCATCTGACATACAACCAATAGCTGACATTAGCATAGGAGTGATATCGTGATGAGAAGTTAAATTTTTAAATACTTGATTATCCTGTAAATTATACTTGTTAAGCATATTATCCGGCAAATGAATGATAAGAGGTACTTTTGTTTGGTATTTTGAAAAGGCACTGGTATGACCTAAATAGCCATTTTCATAAAATTCTTCACCATGATCTGCTGTAATGATAACAATAGTGTTGTCGTAATATGATGTAGTTTTAAGGTAGTTTAAGATTTTATTAACTAAATCATCATTAAATAATATCGCATTTTTGTAGCTATTTTTTAGTAAGGTATAATCTCTTTTTGATGTTGTTATGTAGTTTGCTGATTTTTTTGAAGGAGTAAATACTTCAAATTCTTTAGTATAGCTATATGGTCCATGAGGAGCATCAAACCAGGAAAAAGTAAAGAATGGGTTAGTAGTATTCTCTTTTGTTTTAAGCCAGTTAATCAATCTATCTGCTTGTAGTATATCTCTATATTCGTGATTTTCACCCGGGAAGTTATCTTCTATAGTATCTTGTATTTTACTAAAGGCTGTTCTTCTAAATTCCGGATATGTAAGTTTGGTGGATGAAGTGATTTTAAAATTGTAATTAAGTTCTGATAATTTATCAATTAAAACCGGAGTAGATTGAGTTTGTAAAAATTGTTGCCAGTAAGTACCATACATCCCATAAAGTAAGGAAAAAACACCAAATCTGCTGGCGTTACCTCCGCTAAAATGGTTTTCAAAGATAAGGTTATTTTTTGAATAATTATAAATATGTGGAGTAGTATCTTGATTAAACATATCAAAACGCCAGGCATCAATCACTATTACCATTATATTTGGCAAATCTTGTATTTCAGTAAAAATTAAATCCTTTTTTGGGTATTTGAGCGTCGATTTTGAATTGATGGAGAAATTTGTTTTCTTGGCTGATTCATATCCGGTTAAATTTCTAACAGCTCTTTTTATTGTTAATGGTTGATAGTAAGGAAATGTCCTTGATAATGATAATATATAGGTTTTACCTAAAAGGTCTGATATTGAGTAATAAGTTTTATCTGATATTATGAAAATAATGAGAATAAGTAAAAAAGTTTTAAGTTGTTTTGTTTGGTAATTGAGAGTAGAACTTTTTTTATGTATATAATTTAAGGTGAAATATTCAAGTATAATCATTATTAAGGCTATTAGTCCGAAAAGGATATAATTTGATTTACTGATTGTAACAGAATCTGTTGCTCCTTCGGTTAAAAATAAGTTTATAACTAAGCTGTTGATATGAAATTTAAATGTTTTAAATACAATAGCATCAATAAAAATAAAAATATGAAATAAAGGTAGTATCGTTAATAAGAGGGTATCAATTAATCTTTTTATGGGTAAGAAAAAACATATTATTCCAAATATTAAACTAAAGGCAAGGTAAAAGATACCTGTGTTTGAAATTAAAGCTATTGATAAGTAACTGATTGTTGAAAAGTCTAATGTAAATTTAATGTTACTAAGATAGATGAAATTTAATGATAGAGTTATGAAAAAATTGATACAAAGATACCGGAATATGGTATTTATTAACTCATACTTCTTATTCATTTTTTGTCTTTTTATATGTTAAAATATTGATACCAAAATTGTAATGCTATAGTAGCAATTATTGTTGCAATCCATGCATTATATTCAGTGTGTTTTACCCATTGTTTGAAAGACCATTTATGGATTAACTTTTTTAAACTAATCTTTTTGGGAAAAATCATACCGGTTTCTTGTTTAAATTTGTCATATTCTCCGGGAAAAAGCTCATTGAGTTTTTGTTCTTCTCCGAGTATCTTTGGTAGATAAACAGGAATCATAAATAAAATTAAAACAATCCATAAAAACCAATCGTCTAAGATAATTAAATATCCGATAGCCATAAGTAAAGAACCTAAATATAATGGATGTCGGCAAACTTGATAAGGTCCGGTTTTGGTTAAAAGTTTATTTTTGTTAATAATTCCTGCAGCCCATGAACGTAATAGTAAACCTAAAGATACAATTATTCCGCCGATAATGCCTAAGTTACTGCCAAAAATATCTTTGGGTGTGTCTTGAAAATCAAAAAACTTATGGATAGCATAAATGATTATTGTGAACATTAATAATTTTAATCTTAGTTTTGATAGTTTGACAAAAAATTTGTTTTGTGTGAAAACACTCATATTTTCTCCTTATTTTCCTTTAAATTGTAAATTAAAAAAGTGTTCGTATTGTTGGCAGGTTTGTAATAGTTCATTATGTTTACCGGCTCCTACGATTTTGCCTTTTTCTAATACAAATATCTTATCAGATGTAAGTATCGTTGATAGTCTGTGTGCTATCATAATTACAGTTCTGTTATCTGCTGCCATATCAATAGCTTTTTGTACTTTTTGTTCTGAATCTGTATCTAATGCTGAAGTTGCTTCATCAAATATTAATATAGGAGGATTATTGACTATAGCCCTTGCTATACACAGTCTTTGTCTTTGTCCTCCGGATAGATTTGAGCCGTGAGGTAAAATTCTTGTGTTGTACTGTTCCGGGAGTTGTTCTATAAATTCAGAAGCATAAGCAAATTGGCAAGCTTTTTTAATATCTTCAAGATTGATAGGTTTATGAGATCCGTAATTTATATTATTTTCAATAGTATCTGAGAATAATATTGAATCTTGAGTTACAATTCCAAATAGTGTTCTTAGTTTATCTATTTTGATTGATTTTATCGGTATATTATCTATTAAGATTTCACCTTCAGTAACGTCATACATTCTGTTTATGAGATTTGCTATTGTTGTTTTCCCGGAACCACTTGCACCAACAAAGGCTACTTTTTCTCCTTTATTTATAATGAAATTAATATTTGATAATATTTGTTTACCTTCGTCATAACTAAAATTGACATTTTTAAACTCAATTGTTTTATTGAAATCATTTATTTTAATAGGATTTGAGGTTTCAAAGATTTCACTGTCTA
>JALNXV010000358.1 GCA_023230175.1 Candidatus Cloacimonadota bacterium | reverse complement strand
CATAGCCGTTATCTATTTTACTTGTATTGTCAAATACTTTATTATTTATATCTTGTCTCATTCCTATACCAATACGTAAGTTTAAATTAGCTCGGTTTTTATTTAGAAAACGATAATTTAAACCAACACCTTCTTTAAGAACTAAGGGGAAAAATGGGTCTTTAGTTTTAAACTTATCTGTGTTAAATAATTTTTCGTGTCCATCTTCGTCGATAGTTTTATATTTTTTATTATCTTTTGTATGGATATATTCATCAAAAAGGTGAGTATTTACATCTGCTCTTGAATAGAATCCTAAGTTTTTATAAAAGTAATAAACAAATGTGTTTTTTATATCTAAATTGTCAGAAGAAATTTTAAGTTTAGTGTCTGTTTCATCAGTAACGCCTATTTCTAAGAGGCCTTTTGATGTGTAATGATAAGGATAATTATCATATACTAATTTAGCATCTAATTGCTCTATAAAAGTTAATGAATAATTGTTTTTGTCTTCATCTACATCGTTTTTCATATTTGCATTTGCATTTAAGTGATTAAGTACTGATATTTTAAGTTTTCCTGTCCCTCTGTTTATGTCTTCTTGTAAAAGTTTACCGGCTCCGATTAATTGGTTTGTAGTTTCATCAACAACTATGGTAATTTGTTCTAAGGCATCTTTTTTTATCTCAACAGTAGTAAAATCGCTATAAGTATTAAAGGGCATTCCGTTAAGAATTATTTTGTAGTAACCCGGTTTTAATACCCAAGTTTCAAGTTGTTGACCGACACCTTCTTTGATACCATAACCAAAACCGTAACTTTCAGCAGTATCCATTTCATAAATTTCATACCTTAGGTCGAGTTGATTTCTGTTGTCATCGATGATGTTTATAGTTAACCATCCAATATCTGCATCTAAGATAGTTTTATAACGAGGATAGATTGTTACTTCTTCAATAACTTTTTGTCCTATAGTGCCGTTTCCGAGCAAAATTTTATAATTGCCGGGGTCAAGGGGAATGTCTGTTCCCATCTGAAAACTTGCATAAGATGTTCCATCTTCATATTCTATAGAAAATAAAGGCTCGTTTTCCGGGTCGGTTTTTACCGGTACGTATAGTCTTCCTTTGTTTGAAATTTGTTCATCTTCAGGAATTGCAATTTTATAAGCATACATCAGAGAGTCTGTTAAAATGTCTTCTGAATGAAAGATAATTAATTCATCTGTTGATTGCATTAATTCTATTTCATTCATTTTTAATTGTAATGTTTTAATAAATAAGTCTGTTTCTTCCATAATTATATCATTTATGGATTGTACAAATAAATCCATATCATCGATTACCATAGCTTTATGTTTTTGTGAAGTGTGTTGAAAGACTACTACATTATCTTTAGTTCGTCTTAATAATATGTCAAGATTGAGATGTGCCCCAAATACTGATCCGTAATTTAAAAATTCTATAGAATGAACATTAATGTTTATTTCATATTTGGCTTGTTGTTGATAATCACGGATTACTCTTGAAAAAACTCTGTAATTATTTATTCTTTGGAAAATTAAATTTGAGATTGCATTTGGCAGTCTATCAGCCCATAGATTATTATAATCATATTCAATTTGATTTTCTGAGGTTCTTCTCACCATTTGTTTCCGATTATAAGTACTTGATATCTCTGCATCGGAGATTCTTACGACAAAGTTAAAGGGAGTTTGTCGGATTAACTCTTTATCTTCAAAGGTTGATTTATACTCTAATATAAAATATCTTTTAGGAATTATAATAATTTTGGTACAAGCTGTAAATAGAATTGTAGATAGTAGTAATAATACAATTAGCTCATAAGTCTTTATACATTTATTATAATCATTAAAATAACTTTTTAATTTCTCTATCATTTATACCTCCATATTAAACTTAATAATTATTAGTTACCTGTTGTTCTAGAACGCCATAAAATTGACGGGTCTTCATTTAATAATCTAACAAATTCAGAAAGGTTTTCTACAGTTTCTCTTAATTCTTCAATAGTAGCGTTTATATCAGGAGAATTTCGTTGTATAACACCGTCAACCCTAAATAATATCATATTTGTTTTATTGATTGCTTCATTAAGATTATTGATTGTCAATAATACACTTTTCTCTATTTCAGGTATATCTATCTGTGCTAAATTATTAGAAATTTGTTCTGCATTATCTACAATTTTACCAATTTTATTAAAATCTATTGTCTTGTTTAATTCTGACATTATATGATTAAGATTTATTGAAGCGATTGTAAGTTCAGCTGTTAATTCATCTATGTTTTCAAATGATTGTTTAATTGGAGTACGTGATTCAGCTATTATATTGTCAACATTTGTTAGGATATTCGACAGTTTTTCTTGATTGTTCGGATTGGTTATAGCGATTAGATTGTCCATAATTATCTCAATTTTCATTGTTAATACTTCGGCTGTATCTGATAGATTATCAAACAAAGAACGCCCTGCAGGTATCATATCTCCCGGTTTGAGATATGGTGATTCATTGGTTCCGCCACTTAGTTCAATTTGTTTTAAACCTGTTATTCCGACAATTACAAGTTTAGCTTCTTGATCTGCTTTGATAGGCGTTTGGGCTTTGATACTTATCGTAACTATAATATTCGTTATATTCTTTTTATCAATTTCTATATCCTCAACTCTACCGATTCTTATCCCCCTATATAATACAGCTCCACCTATTTGTAGCCCTGCTACAGAAGTATCATCGTAGCTTATCTTATAAAAGTCTCTTTTTTCAGAAAGTTTTGAACCTAATAAAAGAGCTAATATCATAATTAAAATGAAAAAACCGATTATTAAAAATACAGCTAAACGAACTTTTTGAGCCTTTGTTATCATAGCTTACTCCAATATTTTTTAGACATTTTTGTAATATATATTACTAATTAATATTTGTCAAGATAAAAATTTGCTTTGTTTGATAGAAGAATTTGAAAGTTACTCAATAAATATACTTTTTTTTATTTAAATATTTGTTTGCAACTATTCTGATCTAATCAAAAAAATGAAGATTTTTTTTAAAGATGGTTTTTTTGAAAAATACTCTTATGTTTGTTAAGAAAAAACTATGTGTAAGCTTAAGATTACTTAACAATTTAAATCAAAAATATCAAATATAAATAATCTATAAAACATATTTGTTTTATATTTTTAATTATAATTGTGAATTGAACGAGGCTTTAAAAGCTAACTTATTGGAAAATAATTACTTATGTTTTTTTAAAATGACTATATGTAACAGCATAGGTACAGGAGACCTACAGGAAATAACATCTCCTGTAGGTCTCCTGTACCTATGCTATATATTTCAAGTAGTTAGGCGACATAAAAACTTAGTATTGTAACTTTACAAAATAAAAATAAATATCAACAAAGCACTATTTGATTTACATTTATTAATTTATGAACATAAATATACACAATAAGTAATATTGTTATTACTTTTGCAAGATTAAGACTCATAAAAATTCAATAATTATTAATATTAATTTTTTAAGAAACACATTAAGCAAAGAAGCTAATATACAAGACTACTGAATAATATCAAATAATGCTCTATAAGTTTTTATATGATGGAATTACATAAAGTTATATATTTAAGGAGAATATAATTAAATATTTTTTTTATATTCTGTTGACATTTTTTTTAAAATTTTTTTTTCGATTTCAATAATAATAATCTTGGAGGAAAAGTGAGAAAATTTAATTTACTCTTAATAAGTTTAATTTTGTGTATAGGAGTGGCTTATGCACAAACAGCAATAAC
>JALNXV010000357.1 GCA_023230175.1 Candidatus Cloacimonadota bacterium | reverse complement strand
AATCATTGTCCATATTAATTAAATTAAAATAAATCAAATACTCTTTTATTTTATCATTCAAATCATTATCTTGGTTTGTATTAAATTTCCAAAATAGAAGTTCTGATAAACAAGTCGGTCCTATTAAATTAAAATCAGGAAATTGAGCTATATAATGTATATAATTAAATATGTTAGAGTTAAGGTTTTTGTTTTGTTGAGTACAATCTAAAATGATTTGAGAGTCAATAATAATTTTACCGGAATTTGCTATCATAAAACCACTGATTATCTCGCAAAGTGTTGATTTACCTTTCCCGGAATTACCACAAACAAGAGCAAGTTGACCTTTAGATATTTTAATGTTAGGATAAGATAATTGAAGTTTGTCAAAGTTTTTTCTGATGTTTAATATTTGTATCATAGTGTTATTGTCAGATTTGCATATTTATCAAAAATATTATGATGCTCTGTAATTAAAATAATTTTAGATTTATTTTTAAGATTATTGACAAGAAGAATAAATTTTTCTCTATTATCCTCAGATAAGCCTGCCCCCGGTTCATCAAGTAAAAAAATAACAGGGTCTTTAAGTATTAGTGATGCAAATATTAAAATCTTTTTTTGTCCGAAAGACAAGCTGTTAGTTTCTTGATTGGTGTTTTTAAGAAATGGAAATAAGTCAATTAATAAGTTAAAATCTTTAAAAAATTCTTCTTTATTTCTTTCTAGGTTTTCTGCACCAAAAAATAGTTCCTCTTCGAGAAAGGGGAAGCAGATTTGTTTTTCAGGATCTTGCATCATATACCCGAATATATGAGAAGCATCAACTAAAGAGTTATAAGTAAGCTTTGTATTATTGTATATTATATCGCCGGTTAAGTGTCCTTTGATGTAATTAGGTATTGCACCACAGAGGATTTGCAATAAACTGGTTTTGCCTTTACCGTTATCTCCTTTTATGATAGCTAATTGTCCGGTATGTATTTTGAAATTGAGATTATTAATGGTAGTTTGCTTATTACTAAGATATGTTAGGCTAAGATGGTTTATTGATAAAGTTGACATTACAATTTCTTTTCCAATGTAATTTTAGCAATATTTTTTAACCATCTTTGTGAAAAATTATCTGCAGGAAGAATTAATCTTAAGCTATATTTTTTGCCATACTTCTCTAAAGATAGTAGTATCAAAAAATCTTGTGATTCTGTAGGTTCAATCTTAATTTGAGCTCCTTCAACAGATTCAAAAGTGATGCTTCTGTAATCGTAATTTTTAAATTTTGTTAAATCAAGTATTTGTTCAATATAGAATATCTTTTTCACATTCTTTTCTTTTTTACTTTTGTATGACTCAAAAAAGGATAGCAATGTTTTTACATTTTCTTGTACCTTTATATCATATTGCTCAGGATTTAAATCTTTTAATTCTTCAAAATCTATACCCTTAAATCTATTGATATCCTTAAAAGAAAGTTGAGTTTCTTCTCCATATTTTTCTTCGATAATGATGTGATTATATTCAATGGGATTATTAATTACAACCAATGCAATTAACAACAAGACAACAAAAAGTACTATTAATCCGAATTTTTTATTTGAATTCATTAGCTATTACCGTATTCATATCTTCTAGTAAATTGATTCCATGAGTTCCATAATTATCAACAGAATGTAATCCATGATCTGAGAAGATAATGAAATCCTTTCCCCATTTTTGTGTTAAATCAAAAACAAAGTTACTAACATATTCAATTTGATTTAATGTTTGTATGGAATATGGCCCAAATTTATGAGCAATATCGTCTATACTATGAAAATGAACAAAGAGCAATTCAATATCTTGTTGAGAAAGTTTATTTAATGCAGTATGATAAATTTCATCGTCTTTAGTGCCGTTTTGATTTTTATCTGTATTTAAAGTTATAGGATATTTAGATGGATAATATGTTTTTTCTTCTTCAATGATTTCAACTTGATTAAGCTTGAGATTAGAAAAGATTGTTTTCATTTTTTGATCCGATTCATTTAAATGAAGAGGGTTGCCTACTACAAAATATGCATACTTGGTCTTAGGTGGATAGACAGTTCTGGCAGATAAAAAATTATATTTTTCAAAAAATCCTATCTTGTTATGAGATTTAGCGTTTTCTATGATATTAACACCTAAACCGTCAACAAAGATACACATAAGAGGGTTATCGGAATTTACTTCTTTTAACTTAGTATAAACATCTTTTATGGAATTACGCGGATATTTATCCCATATTATTGTAATAGTATCTGTTGGAGTGTTTTTTAAACTCCAATGTGTATTATGAAATTTTATAGATTTCAATAAGTTTTCACGAGTTATTAATTTTTCTTTGCCTGAAGTATGAATTATTAATAATGTATCAGACATAGAACTATTTTTTATAGATAATATATGTTCTTTTTTATCTTTTTTAGCGTATTTTGTAATACTTCTATTATTTAAGGTAGAGGTACCAACAAGTTTATATTCTGACTTTATTTTTTGATATGGTGTAATATGTTCTTGATTTTCTGTTTGAGTAAATAAAGCTAACCTATATTTATCGTAACTTGATTCTACAGCAATGAAGGCAATATCTTTAAGATTAGTAGTTATGGGTAAAGTCTCAGAACCGGTATTCCATTTTTTATCATTTTCATAGATTAAATTTAATTCATTTATATATTCTGACGAAAGCTCAACAGCTATAGCATCCTTAGTTACAATCAATAAATTGTTTATTTGAAATTGATTGATTAATTCTTTTAAATTTTCACTATCCATAATGATTGTATTTGTGGGTATGTCTCCATAAATATTAAGTTTCGGTTTTGAATCACAGGAAGCTAAAAAAAATGATAAAAATATAATAATTATTGAATAAATATAATATTTTCCCATTTTAAGTTCTCCCAGTTATATATTGCATTACTGCCATTAATATTGCTCTGAGTTCTTTCTTTTTTGGAAGCAAGTTTGATTAAATTCTGATATGCCTCAGATTGAGTGTCTATATTATGATAAAAAACAATAATAGTAGAATCGATTTGAATTAACAAGATATCTTTTTGCCACATTCCTGTTGGTATTTCCGGAGCATAAATAGAAAACTTATTTTCATCAACAGCAAGATATGCATTTTTCAGATAATCGTTAAAATTTAAAACTTGTTCAAAATTATCTTTAGAAACTATTCTTACGTTAACATTAGATGTTCTTGCAAAGCGAGAAATTAAATCCCATAATTTATATGCTTTTATCCCTACAAATGGTGCAGGATCAGTATAAAGTCTAAGATTACTTGTAATTGTATGATATGGATAAATAAATTTGGGTTCTTTTATGATATATGATTGTGTAAATGTAATGTTTGTTATATCTGATATCCAATGCATTTCAGGAATTGTTTTACCTATTAATCTATACTTATTTTCATCTAGTTGTTTATTATTTCTTTCAATGGCTATAATTGGACTATTTTCAATATTTATATCAGTCTTATTTAATCTGATATAATAATTATCTCTTGCATAAAAATCAATAACATCATCATTATCATTAGCAATTCTTTGCATAATATCATAGAGTCTAACACCTCTCCAGACATCTTTTTTTATAATCTCATCTTTTTCTCTTTGAGTTGTTATTTCAATAATTTCTAAATCTTTTAATTCTTTGTCTTCAAATAAAATATATTGTTTTTTATCACTTATGACAGTTATTGAATTAAGAGTTACAAAAACAGCTATGAACGTTATAAGCAAGACGATTATTTTTTTCATATAATATCCTTTTTTAATTTTAAATTTTATGCAATAT
>JALNXV010000356.1 GCA_023230175.1 Candidatus Cloacimonadota bacterium | reverse complement strand
TCAGAAATATATAATTTTTTAAAAACAGTGTTAAATCTATTAGATAGTTTAGTATATGTTAAAGAAAGTCAAAATTTTATGATACCGTTAAAGAAAGTATTTGAGGCTTTTAATTATTCATATTTTAGGGAATATTTTATTTCAAATGAAACTGAAAATATCAATAATAGAGTTAAACTTGTTTTTAGGCAGTTAGCACAGAAAAATTTTCTCTATTTTGATAAAACTTGTTTGGACTTAATTCAAGATGAAGAAGTGCTAAATGCATTTAAAGGTTTTTATGATTTACTTAATAGTCTTTTGCAGATAAAAAGTTTAAATGAACTTATTAATTTATTTGAAGTAAATGAAGGGATATTTATATCTAAAATCATAAATCATAATAATTTAAAATATACTGATATACTTGAAAATTTTTATGAAGCATTATCAAATTTATCTACTATAGAAGATTTTGGAATTATAAATAATTGGTCAGATATTTTTGGGAGAAAGCCAATCATTGTATCGTTACTTAAATTCTTAATTGATAATATTAAAGATAGTTTGATTTCTTTTAAAAGTGAAACACAGGGAGAGATAGTTTTTAATACTTTAGTTGATACGAGAAATTTATTCTATGATAAAATCTTATATTTTCATCTAATAGAGGGTGTTTTGCCAAAATCAAAAGCTATTGATTTTATGTTTACAGAAGGCCAGAGAAAGATGTTAGGATTAAAAACTTATAATGATATACGACAAAGAGAAAAGTATTATTTTTTTAGAAATATTTTAAATACACAGGAAAACCATCTTTTTTGTATTGAAAATGAAGATGAAAATATTGAAAGAAGTTCTTTTGTTGAAGAATTATTGATTTATCTTAAGGATAATTGTCTGGAGTATCATTGTGTTGATGAGGGTTACAGTGATTTTTTTAAAGCTATTACAAAACAAAAGAGCGATTATTTAATTAATTATAATCGTGATTTAAGCAAATTATCAGATTTAGACTTTTATCTTATTCCTTCTGATTTTCAGACAGATTTTGGAGTTGAGAAACAGATTACATTAAGTACATATTCTTTAGCGGAGTTGATTAATGATCCAATGCAATGGTTTATTAGATATAATTTGAAGTTTAATAATTATTTACAACCGGAAGAGGATAGATTAAATCCAAAAAATATTGGTATATTAACTCATCAATTTATTGAAAGTATATACCTGAAACAAGTAAAAAAGTATTCTAATCTATTGAAATATAAACAATTATTAGAGGCGATCAATGAAGACAATTTAAATGAAGTATATAATGACTTAATACAAAATAAGTTTTTGTTAAAGTTCCCTCATGACTTTTCCGGTAAATATTTTCATAATATTATTTTCCCTGTAGTTAGAAATAATATAATTACTTTTTTTAGAGATAAAAGTTTAGCTGATATTTCTAAGAATAGCATTGTCTTAATGGAGAGATTGTTGCCAAAGGTAAAGTTATTACAGGTTGAAGGTATTGATATATTTCTTACAGGTAAACCGGATTTATTAATTCAAGATAAGGAAAAGTTTTATATCATTGACTTTAAGACGGGCAAATTACAAAAAAGTCAGTTAATTTTATATAAATATTTGATTCAACAAAATCTTGAATCTGTAAGTGAGCTTGAGTTTAGTTTGTATTTTTTATCCTTAATAAAGTATGAAAAGTTAAATCAAAATCAGCTGGGTAAGAATAATATAGAAGAAATTATTGAGAGATTAGAAAAGACACTTAAATTGATTAATAGTTATGGTTATTTTTATCCTGAATCCAAAACCAAACAGATTAGTTTTTCAGAGATTAGTAGGATAGATATTTTTAGAAAAGATAGACCGGATTTTTGGAAGATTGTTGATTAGATAATTTGATAAAAAGTTGAAATAATGATGGAGAAAGATATGAACAATAAAGTTATATCTGCAAGTGCCGGAAGTGGTAAGACCTATAGGTTAGCTTTAGAGTACATTGCTATTTTAATTAAGAATATCAATAACTCTGATTTTCATTTTGAGAGAATATTGGTAATAACCTTTACTCGGAAAGCAGCAGCAGAAATCAGAAATAAAATTTTTGAAATGTTAGACGATGTTATATTGCATAATAAAAGAGATGTGATTATGCAATTACAGGATTTGAGCAAAGTTAATATTGATGAAGAGTTAATCATTAAGTTACAGGCTCTGACTGTAATGATAAAAACTCAAAAAGATAAGTTGAGGATATCTACAATAGATTCGCTTATTAATCAAGTCTTTAAGAGTATGATTGCACCTTTGATGAAGCTAAATCATTATACTATAGAAGAAAACGCTAATAAAAATATATGGGAAGACATTTTTGATGAACTTGTTAAAGAGAAGAATATTGAGTCTTTGAGAAATATAATTGAAGCTAATCCTCAAAAAAATGTTGAGACTATTGGTAAGGTTTTTGGTAAGTTGATTGATGAGAGATGGGTTTTATATTTTTTGGAAAAAAACGGTAAATTATTTAGATCAATCTATACAGATGATTATATGGATATTCAAACAGTTAAACTTGAAGCAGAAAAAGCTTATAATGATTTTGTAAATGCATTTATTGATTACTGTAAAAATATAAATAGATTAATACTTCAGAAATTAAAAGATAAACCTAAAGATACTTTTGAAAAGTATTTTAAAAAAGATTTTTTATTATTTATTTCTCGCTGTAAATCTTTTGATATAAATCAGTTAGAAAGTAAATTCTTAGATATAATCAAGGATTTTATTGATAATAACCTTTTATCTCTTGATAAAAATACTATCTCGCTGTTTGTTAAAAATTCAGAACCTTATTCAAAAACTAAACTAAAAGATTGTGAAGAAATATTAAATACACATAAGTTGCTGAATCTGTTTAATAATCTTGTTTATTATTTTTACATAATCCCTGAATCGTTAAATATTATAGAGATTTGGAATATAATTCTCGATAAATATGATGATTTAAAGCAAAAAAATCCCATATTAACATATAATGATATTACTTGGTTTACCTTCTTTTATTTGTATAATCCTGAATTTTCAATGATTGACTCAAAAGATTTCATTGTTGAAAATCAATTTTATGAATTTTTATCTGTTCGTAATCAATATCTCCTAATAGACGAGTTTCAAGATACTTCATTTATGCAATTTATGATTCTTGCACCGATGATAAATGATTTAAAATCAGGGAATTCAATATTCCAAGATACCAATATTATCATTGTTGGTGATGAAAAACAATCAATTTATGGATGGCGAGGAGGACAAAAAGGGCTTTTATCATTTATGAACTGCTTTTTAAATACACAAAGTGACTCACTTAATACTTGTTACAGATCGGTACCCCAAATTATAGATTTTGTTAATTATATATTCAATGAAGGCAATTTTACTGAGTTTAATCTATCAAATCCAAAATTTTTAACAGAAAATTGGTCATATAATGCTAATATAGTTTCCGGAAAAGCAAATGAAAATGGATTAGTTAAAAATATATTTTTTGACAAAGAACAAACTGATGAGGACAATCATAGTGAAAATCCCTATTATTTTTTCATAGAAAACGTGGTTATACCAAATATTAAAGATTGTAATGAGTTAAATAAATTTGCAATTATAGCGAGAGAAAATAAGCATCTTGAAAGTATTGCAGAGGTTTTAACTGAAAACGGAATTCCTTTTGTTAGAGAATCATCTCAAACATTTTTAAATCATCCTGTAATAAAAGCAATTTTGTATCTTTTAAAATTTATCCAATATAATGACTATAATGCTTTGTTATGCTTTTT
>JALNXV010000028.1 GCA_023230175.1 Candidatus Cloacimonadota bacterium | reverse complement strand
GCAAATGAAAGAAATAAGCTCTAAAACTGATTTACTTGTATATCCAAGCTTTACAAACTTTTTAATCTTCTCATTAGGAAAAAGAAGTGTTGAGTTTTATGAATTTCTTCAGTCAAAAAATATCTCAATCAGACCTGTGTGGAATCACCCATTATTATTAAATCACTTAAGAGTAACTATTTCTGATAAACAAAGTAATGAGGCATTTTTGAATACCTTAAAAGAATTTTTGAATATTTAAAAAAAGGATTTTAAATGAAGAGAATTATACTGTATATATTACTGAGTTTAATCTTGTGCAGAGTGTATGCAAACCAGTTGATTCATTCATATTATGGCGATTATCACGATGTTGTAAGAATAGTTTTTGTAATTGACGAAGAACCTTTTTATAATACTCTAATGGATACTGATAATAAAACTATTTATATCAATATTAGTGAAACAAAATTAGATCAACATATTTTACCTTTGGATTTTACAGAATATTCTTTAGTAAATCAAGTTAAAACAGAAAAACTACAAAATGATATAAAAATTACCATCCTAACAAATGAGATTTACTATGCTGACACTTTTTATTTAAATGAGAACCAATTTAAAATAGTTATTGATATATATAAAGCCAAAGATCCTCAAAACTTAGAAATGGCAAATAATTACGTTTATTTCTTCCAATCCGTAGGATTTCTTGATAGAGCTAATGAGCTACAAAAAAGAATAGACAATAATGAATTTTTACCCCAATCTTCTCCAGTGATAACCCCTCATAAAGCAAACACTCCAATCCAAAATATTAATGACCCTATTCAAGAAAAAAATGAACCCATTACACATTTAGTAAATAACACATTACAAGATATTCCTAAAGATCCATTATTATATATAAAACCTGATATATCAAAACTAAATGCTAATCAAAACTTATGGATATCTAATGCCTTTAGAGTTTATGAGATATTTAAAGAAATAGATGATTTGTTAAAAAAAGCAGAAGCAAGCCTAACAGCTTATGACAAAGCAAAAACTGTTGATATAAGTTTTATTGAAACAATGAGTTCTTTATTTAATAATATGAGTGACTCATCAATCAGATTAAATCAAATAAAATTAGAATTAAATTCTTTAAGTCAAAATAGCATTGTATCTGACAACTTAGCAATTATTTACACTAAACAAATGATAAATGATATTACTAAAATAATTCCCGACTATATCAAAAAGGTAGAATCACTACAATCTGAATATCGAAATCGTATAAGTCAATAATTAATTAGGAGGTAAATTGGTTTCAAAAACTAATTGTACTGAGTACAAAGAAATACTTGAGACCATCGTTAATAATTCTTTAATACCTCAAATGATAATTAATGAAGATGGCACATTTAGACTTTGTAATCAAGCAGGTAAATTTTTATTTAAAAAATTATGGGATATAAAATTTAATCATTCTACATTAAATTGGAAATCTTTAAATTTTGATAATTCTTTTTCTGTATCTTTCGTAAAAGATATTGAAACTGCATTTACCGGGCAAATAATAGTTGATCAATATAGAATAAAAACAACTCATAATAATTTAGAAGAATACTATTACGAATTTCAATTTTTCCCTGTATTTAAAGCCGATAATATAATTACCAATGTATGTATCAATGCAATAGATATAACAAATTTAAAATACAAAGAATCTTTATTATTAGATTCAATAACTATAAATCAATCAGTATTTTCATCTTTAGATGAGCCATATCTACAATTAAATAATGATTTAAGCTTTTATAATGCTAATACTTTATTTTTTCAATATTTTAATACTAATAGAGAAAATGTTATAGATTTATTTATCAATGAATTTATCTGGGAAAATAAAGATATCTCGCTAGAATATATTAAAAATTTTAAATTAAATAATGAATTATTAACTTTCTACGACCAAACAAAAAATGAAAAGTTATTTTTTAAAGTAAGTTCTGACACTATAAGATTAAACGAAAAACAGATTATCTTTTTACTCTTTAAAGACATTACTAACTTAAAAAAAGAGCTCAAACACAGTCAGATGTTATTAACATCAATTGAAAAATCTTCACTTGGTTTTATGTTTTTTGATGCAGAATATAGATTATCATACATAAATGCTAATATCAAGGATTTATTCAATTTTCCAATTGAACAATATATTCATAAAACTATAGACTCAATTTACAATGATAACAAATCCAATGAATGTTTCTTAATTGTCTATCAAAAAATCAAGGACAAACTTAACTGGAAGGGCAAAATTAAATGTATTTCAAAAGATAATCAACAAGAAATTCTTGACACAGGTGTTTATTGTTTTTACGGTGACGACAAACAAATTGAGCAATATATGGTTATATTTAGAAATGCTACTCTCGAAGTTCACTTAGAAAAGCATTTACTTCAAGCTCAAAAATTAGAAGCCTTAGGAACTCTAGCCGGAGGTATTGCTCACGATTTTAATAATATATTATCTGCTATGCTTGGATTTACAGAACTAAGTATAATGGATTTAGACGAAGATTGCCCTCAATACTTCAACCTACAACAAATACAGATTTCAGCAAACAGAGCTAAAGATATGATAAACCAAATCTTAACATTTAGCAGAAAAACAGATATACAATTAAAACCTTTGATTATCAACCCGATTATAAAAGAAGCTATAAAATTGTTAAGAGCAAGTTTCCCTGCCTATGTAGAAATCATACACAATCTACCTCCGGAACCCTTAAAAATAATGGGAGATCCAACTCAAATCAACCAAATTGTTATGAACCTCGGTACTAATGCAATGCAATCATTACAAAATAAAATCGGAAAAATATTAATTTCTCTAAGCTTAGAAACAATAAATTCTGATAATAAATCCAATAAATTGGTTTTAAACGAAGGCAAATATGTATTATTAAAAATTTCCGATACAGGTTGCGGGATTCCTGAACACATAAAATCAAAGGTATTTGACCCATATTTTACAACAAAAACATCTGAAACTGGTACAGGTTTAGGCTTAGCTGTAGTTCATGGTATTGTATCCGCATTAAATGGTTTTATTCATTTTGATAGTGAACCAAATAAAGGAACAAACTTTTATATTTATCTACCATATTATGATAATCAAGAACTACCAATAGATAAATCTGTTGAAGCTCTAAAATCAGGTAAAGGACAAAAAATTCTATTTTTAGATGATGAATCACCAATCGTTAATGTTAACTGTCAGATTTTAAAAAAGTTAAATTATATAGCTTATGGCTTTACAGATACATTAAAAGCATTTGATTTTTATGTAGAAAATTATTTTGAAATAGACTTAATCATTACAGATATGACTATGCCGGAAATAACAGGACTTGAATTTATAAATATGATAAGAGAATTGAATCCAATTATTCCAATAATTATTTGTTCCGGATACTCAGAATTATTGGATAACAACAAAAATGAAGATAATTATTTATATACTGTTTCTAAACCAATTTCTACAAACCAAATGGCACATCTCATTAATGAGATTTTTAATGAAAGTCTTTAAATTATATATAAAACTTCAATTCAATATCATTCGACTAAAAAAAATAATTATTGACAACCATAAATATTATGTTATTATATGAATATAGGAGGAATTTGCTATGCAAAATAAAAAAGAAATACTTATTGCTATGAGAAAAGCAATGCAAGGTGAGATTGATAGTATCAATCTTTATCAAGAATCCGCTATTAAAAGCACCGATAAAGAAGTTAAGAAATTCTTTTGTGAAAGAGTAGAAGAAGAAAAAAAACATTATAACTTCCTTTTAAAAGCTTACAAAGATATTGATGCAGATAAATCTCCGGTTGATTTAACCATAGAGCTTACCAACTCACACCCATATACTCCAATAATCAGCCCGGATTTTGTAAAAAGACTTGCTGAAAATTCCTTTATATTCTCAGCAATCTCAACAGGTATCTTACTTGAAAAAACTTCTTTTGATTATTATGAAAAACAAGCTCAAGAAGCCCAAATAGATGAAATAAAAAAATTATATAATGTTTTAGCTGATTGGGAAAAAACTCATTATGATGATTTACTAAAACTTCAAAAGGAAACAGAAAAAATTTATTGGGAAATCAACAACTTTGAACCTTTCTAATATATCAAACAAATCTTTCAAAACTTTTTAAAATACTATTCGGAGGTATTTATGGCACGATGGACAGCTAAAATTGAAAACAGTATCAGAACTATAAACACAATTGATACTCGTGACAAAATAATGAAATCATTCTTTATCAAAAGAAGCTATGAACCTGAAAATGAACAAGAAGCTCAAGAACTTGAAGAATTTTCACTTATCTCTGCAGCTATGCAATTAATGATTTATGTCGCTATGGCTAACGGTACAGTATCTGATAAAGAAAAAAAAATAATTATCGAAGAATTACTATTTCAACTTTCTCAAAGACCTTTTGAATATGAAAGCCTCGTTGAAGAATTTGGTGATTATGAACATAACTTAATTGAACTGATGTTTGATAAAATCTTAACTGAATATAAAGAGTTAATGATAGACTATCAAGACCTTTTTGATACAATTAATATGATTTATGAATCTAATCCTCAAAAAAGACTCTATCTATTAAGAATCTGCTTTTCTCTTGCATTGTCTGATAATCAAGTCAATGTTCCGGAACTGAAAGTCGTTGAAGACATTGCTACTCATTTAAACATATCTGAAGAGGATATGAAGAGAATAAAAAAAGAAGTTCTACAAACCTTAAAGTAAATATAATTGACACTGAACAAGTGTTATCATCTTTAATTATGATAACCTTGTTCAGTTTTTATAAATAAAAAATACTAACTCTTATACTTTTAACAACCTTATAAATGATATGATATGAAATTATATAACAAAATAAATATGTATATTAATCTTTACTTGCTTAACAATCAAATAGCAATAACTCAATTATTTTTCACATCTGAAACCTTTTAAAATGCATCACAAAAAAATTTTATGCTATTTAGTTATTTTGTTTTTCTTCAATGTCATTCCAACTTTTGCTGAAGAATATCCCTTAATAGAAGAAGAAAATATTATAAACCACGAATCATTCCTTGATGATAGTTTTAAAACTATAGTTTTACAATATGCTGATGAAGAAGAGATTAGTTCGTTTAACTTTTTAAACTCAACAGACATCAAGTCTCTTATAGAATATCGTAAAAACAATCTATTTACTGATATAAATTCATTAAGAAAAGCCGGACTAAATGAAGAAAAAATTGAGCTATTATTGCCATTTATCATTTTCTCAAAAGAACATAAAATTAATTCTAAGTTAGAAACATTCACTAAATACATACATAACCAACAAGAAATTAAAGAACAAAATTATTACACTCTTAATTACGATAATCATACACTATTTTTACAGAAAGAATTCTCGAATCAAAACAATGCAAATACTAATCAATTAGGGTTTAGCTTACAAAGTAATTTTTCAAAAACAAAAATCTTAATCGGACAATATAAAATCAATAATGGCTATGGATTATTAATTAATAGCAACGCTTTTATGTCAATTAAACCGGGATTTAACACTGATTTTACAAAAACTAAAGCAAGCATAACTCCAACTCGAAAAGATAGATACAGTAGAAACTTCATTGGTTTATCCATAGAAAATAAAATAAATAAAAACTTATCATTATTTTTATTCGGTTCTACAAAATTTATAGGAGTCAATTTAAACAACAATAAAATAGAAAAAATCTTTCTTGATGAAATAAATCCTAAGAATACAATCCGACATAGTAATTACGGATTCTTATCTGTTTATAAATCCAATAATTTCCATAATACAGTTTTTATCAATTTTAATAGATATGAAAAAGAATTCTCTAATACAAGGTTACATAATAACAACCTAACTCTCTCATTTTCAAACTCCTATGATTTCTTAGATTATAGACTATTTTCAGAATTGGCTTTTGCTCAAAAATCCTTTGCCTTCATAGGAGGTCTAAAGCTTCAACAAAAGTATTTTACTCAAATCTTGTCACTGAGACACATAAAAGATACATTTTTCTCTGAATATTCAAATTTTATATGTGACAATAATCAAAATAATAATGAACAAGGCATTTTTTATAAAATAGAAACCCAAACCGATATTTTTCAAATTAAGGCATTTGCTGATATATTTGAAAACCTTAAACCTATCGATAGATATGAAGATAAAAAGTTAGGTTCTACTTATGGATTGGAATATTCTAATCATAAAATATTAAGATTTACTGTGTCAATAAAACAAAAAAGAGATCAAGAACTTCGTAATTTTCAAATTATTTCAAAGCTATATGAAAGAGAAAAAACATATTTTAATTTAAACTTGTTCCAGATTGAAACTAACACTTTAAAAACTACTTTATCATGGAATTATCAATTACGAGAATATACTCAAATTAACCTTAAAGAAAATGCTTACTTACTTAGTCAAGCAATCAAATTAAGGATTAACAATTTAACTGCCAATTTTATTGTAGGTATTTTTGAAACACAAATACCTCTTCATTATCATCAATATTCCGGTAAATACAATAATGCCTTACTTGTTTTATCTGATGAAGGTAATTTTGTTCTACTTCACTTAAAATATAATATATGGAATAAATTACACACAGAATGTGCTTATCATTTCATTAACAAAGACAAAAAAGAATCAAGTATAAGTTTATTAATAAGCACAGAATTTTAATATTTAATTATAGAGATGATCATAATTAATTATTTAATGAAGAACACTTTATCAATCCTAAATCGTTTTAAAAACCGATAAGACTAAATACTTTAAATTTTTAAGAATAAAAAAAAAGCCTTGCGGACAGCAAGGCAAATTTATGGCTCCGGAGGAGGGATTTGAACCCCCGACCTAGTGGTTAACAGCCACCCGCTCTAACCCCTGAGCCACTCCGGAACTAATTCACAACTATTGATTACATAAATATTAAACAGAGGTTTTTATGTCAAGATAAAATTTAAAAAATTTTCAAATTATTAATCAACTAAAAAGCTAACTATATAGAAAATCATATCAATACAAATTCAAAATAATTTAAAAAATATCCAATAAAGACAATTTATCAAACTATCTTTATAATCTTTCCAATAACTCAATAAGCCTAAAAATGGAAAATTTACCAAATCAAATTGAAAACTTTTCTTAAATCCTTTAAAACTAACATTAATTTGTAATAATAGCTTGACTAATAGGTTATTATTATAAAGATAGTTATTATCAAATATAAGGAGTATGTATGATGAAATTTAAATTTCAAAAAGTTATATTGTTAAGTTCTTTGATTTTTATATTAACAATATCAGGATTATTTTCTCAGACTAAAACAAAAACAACTACCGAACAAGACACAGTATTAATTGAGATTAACGGCAATCAGATAAGCACTAAAGACCTTAGAAATAAAATTAATACCGTTCCACCAATGAATAGACATCACTACAAATCAATAAAAGGGCAAAAACAAGTTCTGGATTATCTTGTTCAACGAGAAATTTTTTATGCAGAAGCAATCAATCACGGTTACGATCAAGTAGAAGAAGTAAAAAAAGTTACTCATCAAAAATTGAAACCTATTATAAATCAACTCTATTTTGAAGAAATATTAGATAAAGATTTTAACTTATCAGAAGAAGACCTTCAAAATTATTACACAACTAACCGAAGTGCTTATACAATAGCTCCAAAAGTTACTATCCAATATCTTCAAACCGATGAAGAACATCTTGAAGAAGTTCAACAAAAGATTAATAGCAGTATAGATTTTGAAAAAATCATTTCTGAATACTCATTAAATGAATTATCTATTGAAAACAAAGGTATTATTAGAAATATCAGACTAAACGGCTTTATTTCCGGTATAGGAAGAGATACTGAATTAGACAAATATATAGCCGATGCTAACATTGACCCACAAACCATTCACGGACCATTTACTACAAGTACCGGCATTCACTTCTTTAAAAAATTAGATTATGAACCGGCAATAATCAAAACCTTTCAAGAAGTTAAAGGTGAAATCGAAAACCGCCTAAAAACTCAAAAAGAAAACGAAATTTATACTGAGTTAATGGACAAGTTACGCATAAATTACGAAGTAAAATTTTATAATACAAAGTTAGATTCCGTTAATATATTTAGCATATTACCCGAACAAAGAGATATAATTATAGCTGAGGGCAACCATCCTGAAATCGTTTTAACACTCGGAGAAGTAGGCCAATTACTTAAAAATGCAGCTCAAATGGAAAGAATGAATATCAATGAAGCACCCGTAAGAGAAAACATAATAAAAAGAGAACTTGATTCAAGAATTCTCTATGCTGATGCTCAAAATCAAAATAAATTAGAACAATATAAAAATAAATATGAAATACAAGAAATTAAAAAAGATTTACTTGTAAATTACTGGTATAACAATCAAATCTCTAATAGTATTTCAGTTTCTGAAGATGAGATTAATGAACATTACGCAGAAAATACTGAAAAGTTTACTATCCCGGCAAGCAGAAATCTTAGACAATTTGTAGCAAACGATGAAAAATCAGCTAAAAAACACCTCAAAAAAATTAAACGTTTCTTAAAGAAAAACCAAGAAGAAGATATTATAAACTACATAAAAGAAAATTCTCTTAAACCCGAAGGTGACGGATTAATAAAAAATGTCTATGCAAACGGAATTATTCCGGGAGTAGGTAAAGATGAATTATACAATGATAAAGTTTGGGAATTAAAAATTAAAGAAATTAGTGATATCTTTAAAAATCAACATAGTGAAGTAGTATTTTTCTATGTAATCGACGAAACACCTGAATCAGTCAGACCTCTTGAAGATATTGAAGCAAGTATAAAAAATATCATTTCTCGACGTAAAGCTCAAGCCAAATTTGAACAAGTTAAAGATGAGCTAATTGTCAAATACAATGCTAATCCTAATTATGAACTCTTAAAAAGTAATATTACTGCAGAAGAACTCTTCACAAAAGCTGAAGAAGCACAAAAGAAATTTGCTTTTGCTGAGGCAGTTTTTATTTTTGACCAAATCATAAGCGACTATGAAGGCACTAATGATGCATATAAAGCTGCATTTATGAAAGCTTTTGTCACTGCTGAAGAACTTAAAGATAAAGATAAGGGCATAATTATGTTTGAAGAATTCATCAACAATTATCCCGAAGGCGATCTTCACGAAGACGCAAGGTTTATGCTTGAAACCTTAAAATCAGGCACCTCAATTGAAAATCTACTATCAGAATAATTTAAATAATAATACTCCAAATATGAAAAAGCAGGATATATATCCTGCTTTTTTTTATATTAATTATTCGTATTTTTCCCTGCAAGCAAGGATGCTCGCAGAACGAGATGTTGTTCGAGCTTCCGGCTTGAACGAGATTTAACAGCCGGACTTGACTTGCAACGAAGCGAAGCGAGTGTGAGTCGAAAACGGCGAAGAGAATACCGGCTTCGTGTTCTCAAGTTCCTTCCGACTTCGCATTTAGAAACTCTAGTCCACTTAAAATTTCCTGCAAGCAAGGATACTCGCTCAACAACAGCCTTAAAAAGACACAATCTCTTGTTTTTTTAAAACATTAAACTGATAATAAGTTTTAATAATTTCATTTTTTTCTAATTCAAATTCCGGGTCTTCTTCTATAATTAAATGAGCCTCATTCTTTGCAAGCTTCAACCATTCTTGATCAGTTATTAAATTTGCAAATCTAAACTCAGGTAATCCTGATTGCAAAGTACCAAACATATCTCCCGGACCTCGTAATTCCAAATCTTTTTCAGCAATAATAAAACCATCATTAGTTTTAACCATTGTTTTTAACCGCTCTTTACCAATATCACTCATTGCATAAGCAATCAAATAACAATATGACTGATCTAAACCTCTACCTACTCTACCTCTAAGTTGATGTAATTGAGCAAGTCCAAACCTTTCTGCGTGTTCAATCATCATTATAGAAGCATTTGGCACATCAATACCTACTTCAATTACTGTAGTAGATATTAATATTTGAATCTCATTATTAACAAATCTTTGCATTATTTCATCTTTTTCTTTAGCCTTCATTCTACCATATAAAAGTGAAGAAACATATTGAGGAAATATCTTTTCAGAAATTTGAGAATATACAGTTTGAGCGTCCTGCAAATCCATTTTTTCAGATTCTTCAATCAATGGACAAACTATATAAACTTGACGACCCTTTTCAAGTTCTTGATGAATATTTTGATAAGCAATATCTTTTTTATTATGATTAAGTAATATAGTATGGACCGGTTTGCGTGTAGGAGGGAGCTGGTTAATTACACTTACTGTCATATCTCCAAAAATCGTCATTGCTAACGAACGAGGTATTGGTGTAGCTGAAAGATACAAGAGATCCGGATTATTATGTCTCAAGGATAGCTCTGCTCTTTGAGCAACACCAAATCTATGTTGTTCATCAATTACAACTAAAGCTAAATTTTTAAAAATTACATCTTTTTGAAATAAGGCATGGGTCCCTATAGCAAGATTTATTTGCCCATAGCTAATTTTTTGCTTATCAATTGTTTTCTTTTTGCTTTTACCACCCTTAATTAAACAAATATTTAACTCAGGTATATCTTTTGTAAGAGACACAATTGTCTTATAATGCTGTTCAGCAAGTATTTCTGTGGGAGCAATTAATGCTGTTTGAAATCCATTTTCAATTGCTAATAAGATTGCAAAAATAGTAACAATAGTTTTGCCGGCCCCAACATCACCCTGCAAAAGACGATTCATAGTTTTATCAGACATCATATCTAAAAAGATTTCATTAATAACTTTTTTTTGAGCATTTGTCAAATTAAATGGTAGCTGATTTTTTAATCTTGAGGTTAATAATCCTTTATTTTCATAACTTCTTGGTTTTACTACACGTTCTCTATTTTTAGAATTCTTTAAAATCAACAATTGATAATAAAAGAAATCCTCAAAGATAAATCTATCTTTTACAGGCTTAATCATTTCCGGGGTTAAAGTAAAATGTAGTTTTTGTAATGCAGTCTTTCGATCAGAAAATCGGTATTTATCTCTAATATAATCAGGTAAAGTTTCATCAATTTCCTGATGAAATAAAGCAAAGGCATTATAAACAGCAGTTCTTAAAATATTTTGAGTTAAATTTGCAGTTAATTTATAAACCGGTAATATCTCTCTTGTTTTCCAAAATTCTATTGTTTTGTCTTCTTCTTTTGATGCTTCTATCTGTGGTTGAACAATCTGTAAATTGCCCATAAATTCTCCTACTTGACCATTAATCCAAATATATTCACCTTGTTTTAATAATCGAGTGACCCACTTTCCATACGAAAACCATACACACTCTATAAATCTATCTCCATCAGTTACAATCGCCTTAAGTTGTCTCTTACCATTTCGAGTAAGAACTTCTTCAACAGAAAATATGTTAACTTTTATAGAAACAAAATCATCTACCCGCACATCCCTTATCTTTGCATCAATAAGCCTTGATTGGTAAGATTTTGGATAAAATTCTAATAAATCATTTATAGTGTAGATATTTAGATTATGAAATAGCTTAGCTCTAAACTCTCCAACACCTCGTAAAAATTTTATCTCAGTTTCTCGAGGATTAGTAACATAAGGCATAACACTACATACCGGCTATAAAGGAAGTTAATGGTGGCACTACTACTGTTAAAATAACGCCATTAAAAAACGCTATTAACGCATATTCAGCCCCGGTTGACTTTCTAATAAAAGGCAAACAAGTATCCATAGAAGTAGCTCCTCCGGTAGAAATAGGCGATAAAGGGCCAAAGACTTTAACTAAAAACGGGCAAAGCAACATTGTCATTGTCTCTCTCATAAGATTCGTTAATAAAGCAATTAAACCTATTTGATCACCTAACAATGATTTGTTAATTATAGCTGAAATACTATAATACCCCATACCGGCATTTATAGCTAATAATTCTTTGGCTTTTGAAAGTCCAAACAAATTGTTAACAAATAAAGCACCGAGTAAACTACCTATTAAAGATAAAAAAGGAATTAAAATAATTAATATATGATATCTCTTTAAGAGTTCAACAATATTTAATCGTCCAATACTTATGCCTGTAAAAAACAATAAGCCATACAAAGAATACATAACAAAGCTATCTAAAAAAGCCATATCAGGCAATATATATTTAATCATTATACCTATTACATAACAAGCAAAAGGTAGCAATACGACTTTTAAATCAGATTTTTGTTTATCAGCCTTAAGTTCGGTATTAGTATGTAATTCAAAAGAGGCATCTTTAACAGGTTTATCAATGGAGTTATCGCTAAATTTTGTCTTTTTATATTGTAAAAATGACCATAATAAAGTTTTATGTGTCTTAAAAAATTTTGATACAGGTAAAGTAAACAAAATACTTCCAAGCATACCAAAAACTGCCAGAAATAAAGATAAACGACCGCTATCTGTAAATATCTTTATAAAGTTGTCATTTTGAGCTGTACTTAAACCCATAAATAATAACAATATATAAACAAAAAACATTGATATTTTCTCAGCATAATAATGAATCTTGAAATCATTTTTATAGAAATATCCTAATGCCATTCCCATAACTAAGAATATAAATATCAATAACATAAACGACCTTTAATTATAAGATATTTAACTTATTATCTATAAAATCTGTTAATTGCTGTAACTCTCTTATATATTTTCTAAAAAATTCTTGCCAATCAAATTTTGTTGTTTTAATTACTTTATGAGCAACTTCAAATGCGGTATGTAAAGAAGATAAATCAATATGCACGGAATGCTCTACCTTTTTCAAGATTTCTTCATAGACAGTAGGTATAGCTTCACCATATAAAAATAAAATGCCTTTAAGAACAGGTTTTATTGATATGATAGATTCAGCGGTTAATCTTTCATACTCTAATGATTTACTAATTGAAATAAGGTTTGTATTAATCAATAATAACTTTGATTTTAACTCTCGTTCTATCTGCAAACGGATATCTGTTTTTTGAAATTGTAAGGCATTTAAGACATTTTCTTCACTTGTTAAATTATGATAATCTGACTGCATATTTAAAAATTCTAAAGGAAAACTATCAAGAGAATTAAGGATAAACTCTTTAGTTAGAACTAAAGGTGTAGGTATATTTTTTTTAGAAAGTTGCTTAACAATTGCTTGTAATCTTAGAGATTTATCAAAATCATCATTTTTAATAATGACAAGAAGATTATCTTCTCGTGGATCATCATGATTAAAGATTACAGCTTGATAAATCTGATTATCATAGATATCAGCTATCTTTTTTGTAATTTTTTCAAAATATTCTAAATCTGTCTTATTAGCCATAATTACGCTCCTTTTATATTCTTTAACGACATTAGAAAACAAGGTACAATTTTGACAAGCAAAAAATTAAATGACAGTTGAATAATTAAGTTATGTGAGCATCCTTGCTTGTTCTAAAAATTAATTAACTACTTAAATATTAATTATTAAGTTTGTAGAAAAAAATATGATATCATTCTAAGCCTTTAAAATTTTTATTTCCTTATATAAAAAAATAAAGCCTCTTTTACAAGAGACTTTATTAGGAGAGGTTTATGAAATTTATTTTAGTAGCTTGAACCTAAAGCCATACCAAGACTGAATATTGGTAAATAAACAACAACTATTACAGTACCAACAACGGCAGCCATAAGTATAATCAATAAAGGTTCAATCAAGGATGTTAATCTATCAATAACACTATCGACAATTTTTTCATAAAATTCAGCAGCTTTACCAAGTAATTTATCCATTTCACCTGTTTCTTCACCGGTAGCGGTTAATTGTAACAAAGTCGAAGGGAAAATACCTGTTTTTCTAAAAGCTCCGGCTATGCTATAACCTTCTTTTACCATTACGCGTGCTTTTCTAACAGCATTTTCAACAACAGCATTTTGAACTACATTTTCTGAAAGTTCTAATGTATCCATAATTGGAACACCTGCAGTCATAAGAATACTAAAAGTACGAGCAAATTTTGACATAATTGATTGAATAACCAATCCGCCAATTACAGGAATCTTTATTTTTAGAGAGTCGAAAAAATATCTACCTTTATCTGTTAAATTAATTAAGAAAACAACAAATATTAATATCATAACCATAAGGATTGTACCAATAATATTTTCGTTCATTATGTTACTTATTCTAACAGCTACTTGAGTAGCAATAGGTAAATCAGCACCAAATTGTGCATAAATATCAGTAAACATTGGTATTAAGAAATAAAAAATACCCCAAACAACTACTGCTAAGAAACATACCACAAATATTGGATAAGCCATAGCAGAACTTACTTTTCTACGTGTATCTTCTATTTTCTCCAGATAGTCAGATAATTCATCAAGAATAGTATGCAAAGTACCGGAAACTTCACCGGCTTTAACCAATGCGATATACAAAGGGTTAAAGATACCGGGGTGTTGTTCCATAGCTTCAGACAAACTAAATCCTTTTTTAATATCATCACTTATCTTTTTTAATACTTTTCTGAATTTTTGATTTTTTTCTTCTTTTTCTAAATCGGAAATAGCTTTTTCAAGAGTTAAACCTGCTGAAAACATAGTTGATAATTGACGTGTAAAAAACACTAAGACTCTTAAAGATACACCGTTTCGCCATTTATAAATGGCAAGCATTAATTTATCAAAAAGTGAAAGTTTTCCTTTAAAAGCACCTTCAGCAGTACTTTTAATAGTTATAATTGTTCCACCTTCCTTCATGAGTTTTTCCATTGCCTCATCCATAGAATTGGCTTTTAAAACCCCTTCAATTTTTGCTCCCTTTATATCTTTAATCGTATATTGAAATGCAGCCATATTTTCCTCTAATCTTAATCTATTACGGTTAACTTAATAACTTCTTTTATACTTGTTACGCCTTCAATCATTTTCTCAACGGCTGAGTCATGAAGTGTTTGCATTCCATCTTCAAGAGCTTGTTCTCTAATCAAATCTTGATTAGCTCCATCAAAAATAAGTTTTCTTACTTTTGAAGTTACTTGTAGCATCTCAAAAATACCTGTTCTACCGGAATATCCGGTGTTATCACAGTGAACACATCCGGTACCAATTTTATACTTCACATCTTTATATTTGTCATCAGTTATGCCTGCAGCCTCTAATTCTTCTTGAGTTGGAGTGTAATCTTGTTTACAATGTTTACATATTTTTCTAACAAGACGTTGAGCCATAACAAGATTTAAAGAAGAACCAACCAAATATGGTGGAATTCCAATATCTATAAGACGTGTTATTGTTGAAGGTGCATCATTAGCATGCAGTGTTGAGAACACTAAGTGACCGGTCAATGAGAATTTAATAGCAATATCAGCTGTTTCTAAATCTCTAATTTCACCAATCAAAACAACATCCGGATCTTGACGAAGAACAGATCTCAAGGCCGAACCAAAAGTTAAACCTATTTTTTCATGAACTTCAATTTGAGTAATACCCTCAAGTCTATATTCTACAGGATCTTCAACAGTGATAATATTAGTTTCAATATCTTGAATGGTTTTAATAGCTGCGTGAAGTGTAGTTGATTTACCGGAACCGGTAGGTCCTGATACAATTATAATACCATAAGGTCTATGAATCCATTTTTTAAATATAGATAATTTATCTTCTTCAAATCCAAGAGTATGTAAAGTAAAACCAAAATCACCTTTATCAAGAAGACGCATAACAACTTTTTCACCTAAAACTGTTGGAGTTATCGAAACACGAACATCTACAGCCTTAACCGATGTTTTTAACGATATATGACCATCTTGAGGTAAACGTCTCTCAGCTATATTTAATTTTGACATAACTTTTACTATTGAAATCAAGCCCGCATGCATCTGAATAGGAGGATTCATCACCTCTCTCAACGCACCGTCAACACGAAATCTTACTCTTGTATTTTTTGATAAAGGTTCTATATGAATATCGGTAGTACCCGCTTTAATAGCTTCAGTTATAATTAAATTTATTAACTTAACAACCGGAGCATCGGCTTCTTTCGCTGTACCGATAGAAATCTCTTGTTCATCTTCGTCAACTGCAACAAACTCAAAATTACCAACAGCATCTTGAACTTGCGAAGTAGTACGAATTGATTTATAATATCTTTCCAAACCGTCAGTTAAAAGTTCATTTCCTATAAGAGCAGTCTGAACATTACGTTGAGTTAATTTTTTAATATTATCAATTAAAAGAATATTCTCAGGATCTGTCATAGCAACTAATATACTATCTTCATCAGCTCTAATGGCAAGACATCTATTTTCGACAGCAAACGGTTCAGGAATGAGAGCAATTACACTTTCATCAAGTTCAATTATGTCTCTTTCATAGATTACATCTATATCAAGCTGTTCTTGTAAACTTTTAAGTAATTGATTCTCAGTTATATAATTAAGTTTTAAGAGAGTTTCACCTATTTTAAGTCCAAAATTATTTTGTTTAATTAAGGCTTCTTTTACTTGATCTTCGGTTACAAATCCGTTATGAACAAGTATCTCTCCCAATCTGGCAAATTGTGCATTAAATGACATTTACTATCCTTTCTTAGAAGTTAATTATTTATCAATTTATCTTTAACAAAAATACCTCAGGGCATAGAAAGCTAC
>JALNXV010000355.1 GCA_023230175.1 Candidatus Cloacimonadota bacterium | reverse complement strand
CCAATTAAGAGAAAAGATTGAAGAAGCTATTTTAGATGATGTTCTTAAGGAAGAAGAAGCAGTTCCGTCCATTAGAAATTTATCTAAGATTTATGAAATCAATCCAATCACAGTATCCAATGCTCTAAGTGAATTAGTTGATTCACAAATATTGTTTAAAAAGAGAGGTATCGGTATATTTGTTAATAAAAATGCCGGACAATTAATTAAAAAACATCGTTTAGAAGATTTTATATCTAATGAATTAAAGCCGGCACTGGAAAGGGCAAAATTATTAGATATTGATAGAGATTCGTTGTTAAATTTAATAAATGAAACTTATGGAGGTTAAAAATGTTAATATGTAAATCATATAATGAAATGTTTGATAATGACAATGTAATGACAGATTCACAACCAAAAGAATATATTAAGGTCAGCAACTTAACAAAATTCTATAAAAAGTTTATGGCTTTAGATAATATTTCACTTTCTTTAAAAAGTGGTAATATTATTGGATTACTTGGTAAAAATGGTGCAGGAAAATCAACTCTTATGAGATGTATTTTAGGCTTTTTAAAACATAATGGGCAAATATTTATTAATAATGAAGAAGTTGTTCATCAGGATACAGAAATTTTTAATTATGTTGGTTTCATACCTGATGTAAATGAACTTGATAATAGATTAACAGTTAGGCAAATTATGGAATATATGTCTGAAATCCATATAAAATGGAATCAATCTATTGCTGATAAATTACTTAAAATTAGTCAATTACCCTTAGATAAAAAAATTGATAAATTGTCAAAAGGAATGAAAACTAAATTATATTTACTAATCACTCTTTCACTTGATGTAAATATTTTACTATTAGATGAACCAACTATTGGTCTTGACATTGCCTTTAGAAAAGAATTCTTTAATACCATTATTAGTGAATTTTTTAATGAAAATAAATTAATTCTTATTTCTACTCATCAAATAGAAGAAATTGAATCACTTTTACAAGAAATAATAATCATAGACAATGGAAAATTGATTTTACATAAAAATTTGGACGAGTTAAAATCAGAATATAATATGGTTACTATACCAATTGAAAGAGCTGAAGATTTAGAACAGTATAATCCAAAATATAAAACAAAGACTTTAGGATATATTTCTGCAATATTACCGAGTAATATAAAGATTGAAGGAGCACAATACAATAGACCACAAACTTCAGAAATATTTTTAAATTTAACGGGAGGTTATAATGTCACAGATTAAAGCTTTAATAAAAAAAGAATTTTGGACACAAAAAAATCTAATATTTTTACCATTTTACATTCAAGGTGGAATTTACCTTTTGATGCTAATAGTCATTCTTGTTGCTTGGTTAAAAAGTGATGCTGATCTTAACTTTGTATCAACCGGACTTGAAAATTTTTCCGGAGAAATAGATAATATCTATTTTTGGATATTTGGTACAATAATAACAATTATTCCGGCTGTTTTAGTCTTATTTTCTTATTTTGGAGTCTCAACAAATATTGTTAATGATGACTATAAGCATAAATGTGTATTGTTTTACAATACGATACCTGTAAGCTTTCTTAAAAAAATATTAGTAAAAATAAGTTTTGTAACTGTTATATCCGGAGCAAGTATTTTAGCTATAAGCATAATAAATATTATTATTAATTCAATAATTGCATCCTTTTTTATAAAAATACATATAGGATATATTTTACTTGGGCTTGTACAAAGTTTTGTTTTAATAACTTTAAGTATGATATTTATTCAATCTATTGTTTGGTTGTTTGCATCAATATTTAAAACTAAAACCGGAAATTCTATGATAATTACTTATGTTATTTATAAAATGATTGCTGTTATCAGTAAAGTATTCATAGGCGATAGCATATATAAACTTTTTAGTTCTTTTGAAAACTATATTGTAAATTTAGTATTGCCGAACCTAAAAATAAGTTTTCAGAATTTAATGATGGAAGAATATGCAAAAGATTTAATCATAACAAATTGGAATAATATTTTCTCTTTTAACTCTATACAAAAAATTATTTTTGCAACGATATTATTTACAATCTCTGCTTTTATAATTCAAAAAAGAGAAATCGAATAATTTTTTGTTTGATAATGAAATCCCGATTTATATCGGGATTTTTAGTTTTTTTTCTTGACAAATACATTATTATCATATTTAATCATTATATAGATAGGAGGAATATATGAAAAATAAAATTTATCTCAAGTCATTAAGTTTATTTATAATCATTTCTGCTTTATTTTTAATCTCGTGTAGTAACTCTAATGATGACCCCAATATTTATGAAGAAAAAATCACGGCTTATGTTGACAGTATTTATAATAATCATAACTTTAATTTACCGGCTATGATAGTGTATGTTAAGGATTCAAATAAAAAGATTAATCTTTTACACAGCAAAGGATACACAAATTTAGAAAATCTTACTACTTATCAAACTAATCAACTTTTTTCTATCGGTAGTAATACAAAAACTTTTACTGTAATGACTTTCTTAGAATTAATTCAAGAAGGCATACTTAATCCCGAAACAGTACTCTCTGAATACTATCCGGAAATAGAAAATGCAGACTCTATTAAATTAAAATATCTCGCCAATATGAGTTCAGGAATTCCAAATTACACTGAGAATATGCATTTCCTGTTAAATTATTTACTTGCAAATTTCGGCACAAGCCTTGACTTTCAACAAATACTTGATTATATCAACCAAGAAGACTTTTTATTTGCACCAGGAACAGACTATTACTATTCAAACACCAATACAAGAATATTAAGTAATATAATTGAACAAGTAACAGGTAACACCATCAAATATGAAATCGAAAACAGATTTATAAATAAACTCGGTTTACACAATACATATTATCCGGATAGCCCCGGAATGCCTTCATCTGATTATGTCTATGGGTATGAAGATTTAGAAGATGATGGAATTATGGATGATTATTCCGGAGTATATGATCCAAGCGTGTTTGGTTCTGCAGGCTGTATGATTTCTAATATTTATGATATGGAAAAATGGGTAAAATATATCGCTAATGGTGGTAGCTTATCTGAAGATATATTACAGTTAAGAGAAGAAGGCGTTTATTCTGATACAGATTATTTGAAATATAAAATGGGTTTTGCTGAAGTTAATGGTTGGATAGGACATACCGGCGGAGTCCCGGGATATTCTACCCTAATCTTACATAATCCAACGCTTGACAATACAATTATCATTATACAAAATTCACTCTTATTTTCATATCCTAATTGGGACTTATTTGAAGGGATTGTAGATATAATTTATTAAAATTATTCTTTGATTTTCTTAATTAATTGTATTCATTCTTTTGATAATATTAAAGGTGTTGAGTAATAAAGGATGATGATTAATATTGTTGTGCGAGCATCCTTGCTTGCACTATAAACTTCTTAACTGTTTGAATATCAATAAATAAATTCCTTGCAAACTGTAAGAAGCTATCTAAAAATAGGAGAAAACCATTTAAACAGGAAACCGGACGACTCGTTCGATCTGTCATTCTGAACGCAGTGAAGAATTTCATTTTATTGATTTGTAGTATTTTAAAAAAAATTCAAGGAGAGCCTTCATTAACGTTCAGGATGACAAAATTTCAAAGAAATTTGGTTTACTTTTATCAAAATTGGACAGCCTCTGGGAGCTTGTAGGAAGTTAGTGGTTATAAATCAAATATTTTAAAGGCTGTTGAATAATGTTGTTGTGCGAGCATCCTTGCTTGCACTAAAAACATTAATTGATAGGTATTCAATATTTTATGAAACTACAAGCTGGAAGCTTGTAG
>JALNXV010000354.1 GCA_023230175.1 Candidatus Cloacimonadota bacterium | reverse complement strand
TATCGACAGGTTCAAAATCCGGTATAACTGTTTTTGGAACTTCTATCTGTTGAACTTGAGCAGATTGAGGAGTTGTTTCCGACTTTTGATTATTAACTTTCTTTGACGTTATAACACTTGCCTTTTGGGGCTGTTGTTTTGGTATCACAACAGACTCTAAAGCAATAATTTCTATAAATTCTTGTTGTGGTTTATCTTCAATATGAACTTTATAAAAAAACAATAAAGCTAATATCAAACTATGGATTATAAAAGAAAAAAAATAACCTTTATATTGTGTCATCATTTTTGATTTAACTATTCCTCAATTAATTGTGCTGCTATGAAAAATTTAATCGAACCGGCACTTTTTGCAGCATCGATTAACTCAATTACTTTTTGTAAAGCTATACTTTGATCTGCTTGAATCATAACCGGTGCTTCAGGATTTTTTTGAATTTCCTTTTTTAATGCTTCTATCAAATTTTCTTTTTTTATTAAAATATCATTTAAATAGATTTCTTCATTGTCATTAATGGTTAAACTTATATTACGGTTGATATTAGTATGTGCATTCTTCGATGTGGGAACATCTATATTTATACCTGTAAAGCTGATAAAATTTGAGGTAATCAATAAAAAAATTAAAAGTAAAAAAACTACATCAGTCATAGAAATTAAAGCTACTGAAGTAATTGCTTTCTTCTTTACAGAAACTCTCATTTTTGAGTTCTCCTAAGATGTAAACTATCCTGACTAATTTTCTCTTCTACTAAAAAAGCTACGGCTTCAATTTTGTTTATCAAGAAATTATGCAAAATTATGCATACAATACCAACAATTAAACCACCGACAGTTGTTATTAATGCCTCCCAAATACCACCGGCTAATACTTGAATATCCACTCCGGTTTCAGATTGCTGTATTTGAAAAAAAACTCTAATCATACCTGTAACTGTACCCAAAAAACCTATTAATGGTGCAACAGCAGCAAAGGTTGAGATTGTATTAATATTTTTTTCCAAACCTCTAATAAATTGATTCGCTGATTGTTCAATTGTTTCTTGAGCCAAAATAATATCTAATTCTGCCTGATGCAAACCTTGTTCAAGTATCTTACAAATAGAAAAATTTGATAACTTACATACCTTGGCAGCCTCAGTTGACTGTTGTTGATCTATTAATTTTAAAATTTCTAAAAAGGTCTTTTGTTCAAACTTCAATGCCTTTTTTGTTATAAGCCATCTTTCAAAAAACAATGCTACGGCAATAACTGATATAACAAACAAAATTATCATCAAATATCCGCCCTTAAAAGCGATAGATATCAAATCCATAAAAATCTCCTTTATTGAGATATATTTTTTATCTCATTTCGAATTTTTTCAGTCATCTCAAAATTAAAACTATGAATTTCTGAAACTGTAACATAATTATTTTCGGAATCTGCTTTAATCACTTTAGGCAACTCATTGCCTTCTATTATATTTGCAAAAATATCTGTAAATATTTTTTCTATATCTTTAATCCCGGAAATAACAACTAATTCCTGATAAAAAGGATAATGAAAATAAAAATCTAAATCTGTGCCAATAACCTTTATCCTTCTATCTTTACAAATCTTTAATAAATCTTCTGAATGATAATCAGCCGAAATTACAAAATATTCAACACCATTCTTAATTGCATTTTGAGCAATTTTACTCACTTGTTCAAAACTAAAGCGTTTTGAAAGTTCAAATCTTTCTACTTTTATATTATTCTTTAAATAAAGCTCATTATAACCGGTAACACCCTTTATAAAGGGATCATACCACGAAGTCTTAGTTGTCTCAGAATTATCAAAAAAAGCAATTTTAATATCATTTGATTTAATACTGTTATCTTTTTCTTCATTATCATACAAATCTGACATTAAAGATTCAGGATTAGTCCTGGAACGTGAAAGTGGTATTTCTTTAGCATTTTGCCTATCTATATAATAAGCAGTTAAATATCCTAAAGAAATACCGGCATAATCTACGTTGCATACAGTAGATACAATATTACTCTGAAAATCTTCAGAAAATAAATTGGTGATAATTGTTGTTTGAGGATACTGTTCACTTAGAGTTTTAATTAACTCAGTACTCACTCCATTTAACTCCTCTGAAAAGTTATATATAAAAAGTACTTTAGTCTTTTTTATCAATAATTCTGTAATTGATTTATGTAAATAAAAAAAAGCTTTATTCTTGTTTTTTGAGTGAAGATGAACATATTCAGAGCTAATATCATTTTTCTTACTAAGCTTTTCAAAGCTTTTTATTAATTGTGATTTAAAATCAATCTTAGTAGTTGTGTCATCAGATTCCGGTTCATTATCAATGACAACTAAGGTAAATTCCGGTGATTTATTTATTGCCTGATTATTCGTACACGATGAATTAAGTATTGTGACTAAAATAATTAAAACAAAAAAGTAGATATATTTTTTTTTCATTCAATCTCCTTATAATTTTCATAGCTGTTAGCATATAATAAATTTAAATATTTGTCAAGTCAATTGTAATAAATATAAAAGATTCCTTCTAACTATTAAAAGATTATACAATTTATAAAAATAAAAAAGGCAGAGTAAATCTCTCTGCCTTTTAAGTATTAAAGTTTAATTATTTTTTAACAGCTGATTTGCTTCTCTTTTTAGTTGCAATCACAGTATCCATAATAATGGCAGTTGCGACAAAAATTGAAGAATAGGTACCAACGATTATACCTATAAGAAGTGTAAATGCAAAATCATGTATTACTTGACCACCAAAAATCAAAAGAGCCATATCTGCTAATAATGTAGTAAAACTTGTAATAGCTGTACGGCCTAAAACTTCATTTATACTTCTGTTGAAAACATGATATTCATCATCTTTTCTATAAATTTTTAAGTCTTCTCTAATTCTATCAAATACAACGATTGTATCATTTATTGAATAACCTACAATTGTTAATAAAGCTGCTAAAACAGTCATACCAATTTCTTTACCGGCTAAAGATAATATACTTAAAGTAATTAAAGTATCATGAAATAATGCTAATGCTGCAGCGATACCCCAAGTAAATTTAAATCTAATCCAAACATAAGCTAAGATAAATAATAAAGAAATTAAAACTGCATTTACAGCTTTTTTTCTTAGGTCAGCACCGGCTCTTGGACCAACTTCTTCTTGTGATCTAATAAGGTTTTCACCCTTTGTATGTTCAGGAAATTCAGCTTTAATTATTTCAACTATTGTATCACCAATACGCGTTGAAGACTTAGTTCTTATTAAGAATGATTTACTTACAGGAAATTCTTGAATTTCAGCATCAGTAATATTATTTTTAACTAATGCGTCTCTGACTTGATCAACAGTTAAATAATCAATATTTTTATCAATTGGGTGAGGAGCTATTTCTAAAGATAATCCACCTTCAAAATCAATATTGTATTTAAGCCCGCCATTCATCATAATGGAAATTAAACCGATAACAATTATTATAGCAGAGATAGCATAACAAATTTTACGCTTTCCCATAAAATCAAAATTTGAGTTTTCGAATATTTGCATAATTCCTCCTAAATGCTCAATGTATCACGGTTCTTGTTACTAACAAAAGTATCGAAAATGGCTCTTGATACCAATATAGCAGTAAACATTGAAGCTAAGATACCTATTGTCAATGTAACAGCAAAACCTCTAACAGGACCGGAACCAAATTGATATAAAACAGCAGCTGTAATAAGAGTAGTTATGTTTGCATCAACAATAGTAATAATAGCTCTTGAGAAACCGGCATCAATAGAATTTCTTACAGTCTTACCGACTTTAAGTTCCTCTTTGATTCTTTCAAAGATTAA
>JALNXV010000352.1 GCA_023230175.1 Candidatus Cloacimonadota bacterium | reverse complement strand
ACTTATATCAGCCTTAGCAATAGCTTTGTTGTTGGTATATTCTGTTTTAGCCGCTCAATTTAAATCTTATGTACAACCATTGATTGTAATGTTGACAATTCCGTTTGGTTTTATTGGTGTAATATTGGGTTTATTAATAACTAATTTACCCTTTTCATTAACAACGATGATTTCAGTAGTTGCTTTATCCGGTGTTGTTGTTAATGATTCCTTAGTTTTAGTTGATTTCATAAATAAGGAAAGAGAAAACGGAAAAGACAGGTGGCATTCAATTATAAGTGCCGGTTCGATTAGGTTAAGGCCAATAATTTTGACAACAGTTACAACAATTGGTGGTTTGTTACCAATGCTTTTGTCAACTTCTGAGGCTTCAGCTGATTGGAGACCTATGGCCGTATCTATTTCTTTTGGATTAGGATTTGCAACAATTCTAACTTTATTTATTATCCCATGTGTATATTCGTTTGTTGATTCATTTTTTGGTAGATTTGGTATTACAAGATTTAATGAACATACTCCGATTTGTATGATTAAGGACGAAGATTTTGATAAATCAGAGTAAAAAAAGTAGATAAATAAGTTGTAAGTCTTATGTTAGTTTATCTTTTTGATTAAGAGGTGGCATAAGACTTGCATTTTTCTTTTTATAATAAGAAAAATCTTTAAGGAATGATTATGATTTATGAACAAAATCTTGATTGTGTGTCTGAAAAGGCTAAGATTCTCGTTAAACAAAAAGAAGATAAGTATTTTAAATATCTTAATATAGGAAAATTAGCTTACTTGTTAGAAGAAAAAAAGGAAATGTTTACTCTTAATGCAAACTATAAGATTGATAAGATTATTAAGATTGAAAGTATAGGATTGCAAGAATTTATGGAAATTAAAACATTTAGTGGTTCTAAGGTATTGATAGGTCAGGAAGCAGAAGTTTATATTGATGATGAATGGATTTTATCTAATCAACTGAGATTTCACGAAGATGTTTTTGAATATGATATATTTAAGAATGATTTCAAAGAAACATTTATTATGGATATTCAACAAAATAAAAAGAGTAAAGCTTATCAAGTGTTTACTGAGCAAAATAATGGTTTTGTTGTTAATAATTTATTAGTTAGGAATAATTCAAAATAATTGATTTAGTAAAAAATGCGATTTATAGTTGACAAAATTATATTGTATTTTATTTTTAGCAAAAATATACGGAGGCAATTGCATGAAAAATTTTAAAATAATATTAATCGTAGTAATAATTTTAACTGTCAGCTTATCACTTTTTGCTCAGGAAAAGTCAAAAGAAAGGATTGCTAAAGAATATTTGGCAACCGGAGACTCTTTGTTTACAGCAAAAAATTTTACTAAGTCAATTGAAAGTTATAGGAATTCTTTAAACACCTTTAATGATGCTAAAACTGATTTAACTCCTTTTACTGAAGAAATTAAAGGTATTAATTTTAAACTTTATGCTGCCGGTTTGAATGCGAAAAATTACGAAGTTGCTGCTCAATATGGAGAAGCTTACTTGACTTATGATCCGGCAAATGAAGCAGTAGTTAAAAATTTAGCACAAGTCTATAGAATTGCTTTAAAAAACATTCAAAAGGCAATTAGTTTATGGAAAAATTATGATGATAAATATAATAGTTTTACAGCCAAACAAGAGATAGCTGAGTTATACTCAAAAAATAAAGATACAAGTAATGCGATTTTATGGTATAATAAAGCCTTAGAAATGAATAAAGATGCTGATGTATTACAAAAAATCGCTTCTTTATATATTGATAACAAGCAACCTGAAAAAGCAATTAAAACTTATCAAGACTTTATTTCAACAAATCCTTCTCAAAGAGATTTGGGCAAAACTTATAGAAATATGGGTACTTTATACAAAGATATTAATGATAATGCTAATGCAATTAAATATTACGAATTAGCTTTAAATATAAATTGGGATAGAAATATCGCTCTTTGGTTAGTTATGCAATATTATGATTCAAATGGATATTCAAATGCTAATAAGCATATAGCTATTATGTTAGAAAGAAATTCTAAAGACAATGATGCTATTTATTACAAAGCTTTAATCTTATATAATCAAGAAAATTTAACTGAAGCAAAAACTTATTTTGAAAAGATTAAAAATCATCCTTCTTATGGTCAATCTGCTCAAGGATATATTAAAAGTATTGATTCAGAAAATTAAAATGTTATTTTTATACATATAGTTAATTGATAGCAGTCATTCTTTGGCTGCTATTTTATTTAACTTTGATAAGGAGAAAATATGAAACGATTTATTATTGCAGGTAATTGGAAGATGCATTTAAATTTACTTGAAATGAGATCATTTTTTTTAAATTTACAAAATAATCAATGTTTGTTTCATCATAAGGATATCACAAAGATTATTTGCCCGGTATTCCCTCTAATAGCTGAAGCAATAAATCTTTCTAAGGGTTTAAAAATATTAATTGGAGCTCAAAATGTTTCACAGTATGACAAAGGTGCATTCACAGGAGAAGTATCTGCAAATATTTTAAAATCTATTGAAACACAATATTGCATTATAGGTCACTCAGAAAGACGACAGTATTTTAAAGAAGATGAAGAAATTATTAGGTTAAAGTGGATGCAATTACGTTCTGAAAACATTAATCCAATCATTTGTATTGGTGAAACCTTAGAACAAAGAGAAAACAATGAAACCTTTAATGTAATTGAAAAACAGTTAAATGGTATATTTAGTGATATGGATTTGAAGGTGAATGAAGATTTATTGATTGCTTATGAACCCGTATGGGCAATTGGTACCGGTAAATCAGCTACGCCTGAAATGGCTCAAGAAGTACATAAATATATTAGAAAAATTTTGAATGGTATTTATGGAAAAAATGCTGAAGATATCCCATTGTTATATGGAGGATCTGTAAAATCTAAAAATATAAGAGATTTACTAAGTCAAAAAGATATAGATGGAGCTCTCATTGGTGGAGCATCTTTGATTGCTGATGAATTCGCTGAAATGACTAAAATAGCAGGAGATTTAATAGAAAATGCTTGATTTAAAATTTATACGAGATAATGCAGAACTTATTGAAACTGCAATAATAAATAAGAATGAAAAGGCTGACATTAAAAAAGTTCTTTCATTAGATGAATTAAAAAGAAAAATACAGTTTGAATTTGACCAATTGAAATCTGAACAAAACAGAGTTTCTAAAGAGATTGGTAGATTGAAAAAAGATAAACAAGATGCTACGCATTTGTTGACTAATATGCAAGAGATTGCTGAAAAAACTAAATCATTATCAACTCAATTATCTGAAGTAGATAATGAACTGTCCAATCAATTGCTTACTATCCCAAATATACCTCATTCCTCAGTACCTATCGGTAGAACTTCTGATGATAATATTGTTGTAAGAACAGTTGGTAAAGATGTAGAAAAGGATTTTGAACTTAAAGAGCATTTTGATTTAGCTCAAAATCAAAATTTAATTGATTTTATTAGAGGGGCTAAGATTACCGGTAGCGGATTCCCTGTTTATGTTGATAAAGGTGCGTTACTGGAAAGAGCACTTATTAATTTTATGCTTGATTATCACATACAAAAACATTCATATACAGAGGTAATGGTGCCTCATATTGTGAATAGAAATAGTATGACAGGTACCGGGCAATTGCCAAAATTAGAAAATGATATGTATTTTTTGCAAGAAGAAGATTATTTTATGATACCGACAGCAGAAGTACCGGTAACAAATTTGTATTCTAATGAAATATTAAGCATAGATAAATTGCCGACAAAATTTATCTGTTATACTCCTTGTTTCAGAAGAGAGGCAGGTTCTTATGGTAAGGATACT
>JALNXV010000353.1 GCA_023230175.1 Candidatus Cloacimonadota bacterium | reverse complement strand
CCTCCCACCCCTCCCCTTTATTCTCAAAAACACTCTGCAAATACGATTCAAAAAGCTCGCGAGAATTCCGCAAATTCTTCTCCGCATTTCCTTTCGCCTTCCCCACCTCCTCAAAAACCTCATCCAAAATCTTCACAATCCGTTTTTGCTCGGAAAAAGAGGGGAGGCTGATTTCTAAATCCTCAAAATGTCTTCTTCTTAATGATTTTGCAGTTGCTCCAACGGCGACTCTTTCAAAATACTTATGTTCGAATATTAAAAAATATTCTACAAATTTAATATTTGTATCTTTGTTAAAATCCAACAATGCATAAGCCCTTTGATGTAAGTCAAATTTTCCTGAATAATATCTAGGGAAAAACTCCTGACCTTCACCGGGAATAATCAACGCCTCAGCGTCAAATAAAAAACGACGGCTTCTTTTAATTATTTTAGATCTATCAAAAAAAGTATATGGTCCGTCTGCAATAGCATCAACGGTATTTGAATTACCCGTCGTAATCTTGCAAAGTTCTCCTAGCTTTTTTGCCTGCCACTCAACTGTTTTTATTTTTATCATCTTCTAAATCTTTGTTGGATTAACGTCTTTAGAAAATTTTAAATTATCGCTAAAGACTAAAACCTCATTTCCCCTTCGTGCTTTATAAGCTGTATGAAAAAAAGAATACTCTTTTATTTCAAACCCCTTGTACATCTCTTTTATTTCCGGAACATCGTCATAAGAAACAATCCATCTGATATCTTCTATATTTTTAATCAACTCACTGATTTCCTGATGGTCTTTGTGTTTATAAAAGTTAACATATAGGGATTCCCCTTTCAAATAGTATGGGGGGTCGAAATAGAAAATTGTTTGAAGATCTTTAGATTCTTCTTGAACCTTTTTTATTAAATCAATAGCATCGAGATTATATAGGGTAATCTTTTTTTTGTATTTGGCAATATTCTTGATTCTCCCGATCAATTCTTTTCTATTAAAACGACAATCCATTTTGTAATTCCCCTCTTGTTTTATTCCTCCAATAACACCAGCGTTAATAATACCTGATACGTTTGTTCTATTTAGAAAAAATGTTGAGAAGCCAAGCTCAAGAAGAGGCGCTTTATTTTTATTCTTTTGTATTTCTCTTGCTTTTTGCCAATTATCTGTATTTATCTCCACGTTATCGATTAAATCGCATAATTTTTCAGTATCTTTCAAAACTGAATGCCAAAACGCATAAACAGAACGGTCAAAATCATTAATGGTTATCTTTGAAACTTTGCCCTCTAATAATAGATATAAAGCTACAGCAGCTCCTCCAGCATATGGTTCAACATAATGGCCTTTTATATCATTATCAAAACAAATCTTAGCAATAAATTTTGCTAATTTATTTTTGCCTCCTGGATATCTCAGAGGTGAATAAAACATAAAAATATTTTTATTTTTTAGAATTATTTGCAGAACGCCATAAATCGAGAAAAAAGCTTTCTAGATTGTTCCAGTATATTTTAAGCTCACTGGGGATTGGATGCGATCTGTGATCATGAATAAAATCATTAAATGTAGAACAAGACAGTATGCTATTATTATCTTTCGCAGAGACCTTTCTAATTTCCTTATATTTAATCTTATTTCTTATCTTTTTTTCTTGTTCTTCCTTCTTTTTTACTATATCAGGAAAAATAATATTATTCTCTTTTACATATTCGTCAAATTTTTCTTCCTCTAGAAAATTAACTGACTTCAATATTTTTCCTGCTAATTTATTATCATTTAATTTAATTTTCTTTTTCTCGATGTAATGATCAACCGAGCATTCTAGAAACACTCTAAATAGGACTGCCACCGCATTCGGTGTATCATCTACTACTAATTTCGTTCTAAGTTCGTTATATATATCATTTATTCGCGGATCCTTTATATAAATAGAGCTTGAAATCAGATAAATTCTGTTTTGAGAAGGAGGGTTACTTTTTGATCGCCGATCCTTAATAATTTCTTTGCCGCCAAATAAATTTGTTAGTTCCTCACTCTGTATGTTTTTATCAATCTTATTTGCGTCCTTTTCAGATATTGACTCAGAGTATTCTTCTAACTGCTTGGCGGTGTTTAATGCCCGAGAATTTACTGGATTATCTTTTAAATCTTTGCCTTTCCAAACATTATAGACAATAGTTTTCAAGATTTTATTAAAATGTATCTCATCGGCTATTATCAAATTGCCACTCTTCGAGATATCATAGCCAAGTTTTTTTCTCATGCATAAATTGCCCACAATCCTCCAGAAGGTAGTCTCGTATCCTTTACCAAGAACAGCAAACTTTACCTCTTCGGGGATATCAAGTTTCTTTACCATTTTTGACATTTCAACTCGAAAGATATCTTTATTCTTCCCTTTATTTCTTCTGACGGCGAAATGTCCACGTTCATTACTAGTCCAAGAAACTTCATTATTCGCCTTATTATGTTTTCTATCTATATATCTTTGTGCCTCTTCTATATTATCCGCTACATTTACAGAAAGATTAAAATTGTCATCAATATTAATACGTTTATTTAGAGCCAATAAAACATTTTGAATCCTAATGTTGTCGGTAAGAAAGGGATTTGCCAACAATTTATATACAGCTATTCTTCGATTTCCTTCTAAAACGGTATTCTTGTCATTAATGCGAACAACAAGCAATGGCTCAAATTGGGGCATATCAAAATCTTCAACTATTTCTTTGGCAAGATCTTCGATTCTGTATTTTTCATCATTTATAAAATATGAGATAAGCTCTTTTTCGCTTTTCTTAAAATATTCTTCCGGAAAACGTGCGTTCTCATCCCACAAGAATAGGTCCTTGATAGGCATCTTTATGTAATTTTTCCAAACTTTGTTTTTCATGTCTTTAAATTATATTAGATATTTTTTTAATTTTTCTAAAACTGCTTTATTTTCCACTTCTATTTTCTCCATCTCCTCCAAAATCTCCCCTGGCTCTCTCAAAACCACTTCCCCATTTTTATTCGGATTCTTAACCGACAAATCAAAGGTTTCCACATCAATATCCGCAACATCCACCATCCAAGAATTTTCACTGTCGGCTTTGGTCTCTTACGACTTCAGAAAATCGTCCAGATATACGTCTTTCATAAGTTGAGCTATATTTGTAATATTCTCTCTTTCATAATAAATTTTATTTAAGCAAATTACATCAAAAAGTAATAATCCAACGGCACAAACACGATTTTCAGATCCGGATCGACTTTTAATTCGCTATTAGAAAAAATCAGATTATAATCCGAACTTATTTTTTTACTGCTGTTTATAATCTGTTTCTTATCTTTGCTACCCATCCCCACTTCAATAATAATTTGTTTGTTATTTTGTATTTGTAAAATAAAATCAGCTCCACCCTCTGCGCTGTCGTAACGAATCGCGCCTTGATTTCTCAGAATAAATTCCCTATAAAGATGTGAACCAACGGAATCTTCTAGTAGTTTCCCCTGCCTGGTTAAATAAGTGTCCTCTCTGCCGGTAAAATAGAAAAAAGACATTCTGATTGCCGGTGTCATAAAAAGATATTTATGCGGCTTCTTGGCAACCCCCATATTTGACCCATACGCTGGCACATCAATAAGCAGTTCCGCTTTTACCAAGGCATCAAAGATATTGGAAATTGTTAGACGATTGATTTTAAATTTTTCCTCTAGGACGTTTAAACTGGTTGTATCGTTTTCCGCGATTGAGAAAAGCATTCTTTTTACATTCCCAAGAGTATCCGTATCAAAGCTGCCTAAAGTCGGCAAGTCATATCTGATGATTTTATCAAGCAAGAGAGAGATGGAGTCATACACAGCAGACTCGCTAGGCATCATTAAGGCAAAAGGCAAAGTT